>WSZY01000235.1 GCA_013139875.1 Mariprofundaceae bacterium
ATATAAAATTAATGTACTGCTCTCTAGTCTGCTGGCAACTGATACAAAAGAGAAATTTACAGATCAATAATAAGGAGTTCCTGATGATGAAAAAACTGATACTTCCACTGCTGATTGCAGCGCTGGCGATGCCTGTTGCAGCCATGGCGTGCCCCGGCAAGGGTGATGCCAAACGTGGAGGCCACTTTCAGAAGATGGATACCAATGGCGATGGCGTGGTCACTGCTGATGAACATGCGACGATGGCGGCCAAACGTTTCTCGAAGATGGATGCCAATGGCGATGGCAAGGTAACCCGTGATGAGATGAAAGCGGCCTGGAAAGAGAAGCGTAAGAACCGGAAAAAGGATTGCCCACTGAAAGAGGATTGTCCCAAGTCGAAAGATTGCCCGCTGAAAGAGGAGTGCCCTTATAACAAGGAGAGTCCAAAGAGCGACAAAAAATAGAGGCTGTCTCTACTGTCTGATTGAGGCCCCGGTTCGGGGCCTCTTTTTTTATGATGAGCAGCGTTTTAGCTTGTTTTTGTCCGTATGATGGAACAGTTCATGCTGACCATGAATCTGAAGCTGACTGTCCTCCTCATAACTGAAACTGTCGCTGTCATGAATGGTTACATTGAGGTGGTAGTGTACTGTTTTAAAGGCCCTGTCGAGAAATGGGCTGGAGAGAATGCCGTAGGTCCCGGAGCCCACTTCGGCAGAGAGCATGAATGATGAGGCACTGCTGTCGGCATGACCGCATGCATTGATGGTAACGATGCGAGGCACCATGAAACAGCGTATCACTTCATGGGATTTTCTATCCCACATCCAATAGCCCAGCTCTTCATGGAATGGCTTCTCATCATCCAGAGGCCAGGCAGTGGTTGCGTATCTAAGTCCATAGAGAACCTGTGGGCCATTAACAACCGGACCCATCGGCTCAAATGTGATTCGTTCCCTGAACAGACTCTCGACAGGCCCGTTGCGGGAGGGCGAAACATCGACGCCTTCATCCCCCTCCCAGACACCTGCCAGTGGTGTGAGAGGGCCGAGATTGCTGAGGATGTTTTCATCGGGATCGGTGGGTTTATCGAATGGATCCATAGCCAGCCTCTTCAACGAAAGTTGCCATTATAGATCGATTATAGGCCAAGAATCGGAATTATGCGACAGGGGGGGAGTCCTTTATCACAAAACCGGATAACTATGCGCACGACTTCGGCACTCCATCCGTGGACTGTACGGATACCCCGGCTATTCAGATTGCAATCGGTGCCCGGATACCGGGGTGGGATTCATAACCGGTAAGCTCAAAATCCTCGTATTTGAAATCAAAGATGTTTTTTATGTCCGGATTAATGCTCATGGTCGGCAGCCCGAAAGGCTTGCGTGACAATTGTGTGGCCACCTGTTCCATATGGTTGGAGTAGAGATGGGCATCACCGAAGGTGTGTACAAAGTCACCCGGTTCCAGACCGCAGACCTGTGCAACCATCATGGTAAGCAGGGCATAGGATGCAATGTTAAACGGTACGCCGAGGAAAATATCGGCACTTCTCTGGTAGAGCTGGCAGGAGAGCCTGCCATCGGCCACATAGAACTGGAAAAAGGCGTGGCATGGGGCCAGTGCCATCTTACCGTTCTCCACGTTGGCTTGTGGAGTGATCGACTCATCCGGCAGGTCAGATACATTCCATGCCGACACAATCAGGCGGCGGGAGTCGGGCCTGGATCTGATCTGTTCGATCAGATCAGAGATCTGATCGATATGTCTGCCATCCGATGTTGGCCAGTTGCGCCATTGATAGCCATAGACAGGGCCAAGATCTCCATCTTCACGAGCCCACCCGTTCCAGATAGAGACTCCATTTTCAGTCAGGTATCCGGTGTTGGTATCACCTTTGAGAAACCAGAGGAGTTCATGGATGATTGATTTCAGGTGTGCTTTTTTTGTAGTTACCAGCGGAAAGCCCTCGGAGAGATCAAAGCGCATCTGATAACCGAAAACTGACAAGGTTCCCGTTCCTGTTCGGTCCCCTTTTCGGGTGCCGTTATCAACTACATGTTGCATCAGATCCAGATAAGTGCGCATGAAACACCCCTCGCCACTATAAAGTTGGTCGGTTATGCTGCCGTCAGTTGAAGGCGATTAAAAGCCATTGGAGGATTCCATGCATATCTTCAGGTTCATTTTGGTTGTTTTGGTAGCGCTGTCAGCGCTGCCGGCTGTGGCTCAGGAAGAGGCAGCCCGGGCCGGTGACGTCGTGGTGGAAGAGGCCACGACTCCCTCGACCCAGGAGCGTATTGAGGAGCTGAAAGCGTATCGTGCCAAAAGTGAGCGGGAGGGGCCTGCGACGGCGACCGACAAGATTGTTGACCGGTTCATGGCACTCAACACCAATCCGGAAGAGTCTATCGGGGTCGATTTTGAAGAGTATTTCATCATGGTGATGCAACGGGCGACGGATCGTTTTGACGCGATGGATGCTGATCAGGATGATGAGGTGACCGAAGAGGAGTATCGTGAGTTCTGGAAAGCTCAGAAAGCGCAGTACTACCGCCTTAAACGTTAATTTCTTGTCGAGAGGGACTCTCCTCCGCCAATCAAGTCGGCTTTTATAAAAATAGCTTAGTAGTCTGTGCTATTAATTAGGTATGGCCCCTCTTGCTGAGTCTTTTATTTTAATTGGAGCAATTCTGCTTTCAGGACTTGCGATTAATTACCTTGGAAGGATGACAAGGCTCCCGCGTGTGACACTTTTGCTTCTGTTTGGTTTTTTGATCGGCCCTTCAGGATTCAACTTGCTGCTGTCCAATGGCGAAGCCTGGCTACCTGTAGTTACAGATTTAGCACTTCTGATCATTGGCTTTCTTCTTGGGGGGCAGCTGAGCAAGGCCAACCTTCAGAAACATGGCCTTCACGTTTTCTACATCTCCCTTGCAGCAGCATTAGTGACCGCTCTGGCAGTTTTCTTCGGCCTGCTTCTGCTCGGGGTCAGGCCGGAAGTGGCACTGTTGCTGGCCGGTATTGCAACTGCCACTGCACCTGCTGCAACGGTGGATATCGTGCACGAGATGAAGGCCGAAGGTGTTTTCACCCGAACGTTGCTCAGCATTGTTGCTATTGATGATGCCTGGGGTCTGATGATTTTTAGTATCATGCTTACTCTGGCAGGTCTTTATGCAGGTGAGGCAATGAGTACTGCAGCACTACTTGCCGGGGTTTGGGATATTGCAGGTGCATTTGTTGTCGGAATAGGGCTTGGTATTCCAGCAGCATTTCTCGCCAATCGCATTCGTTCGGGGGAGGCCACTCTGGTTGAAGCTATTGGAGCAGTACTTCTTTGCGGGGGCATTTCGCTTGCTGTTGATGTTGCACTTCTTCTGGCTGTGATGGTGATGGGTGCAACCATTGCCAATTTTTCCAGGCCACACATTCGAATTTTTCATGAAATGGAACAGATCGCATGGCCATTCATGATTATGTTTTTCGTGTTTGCAGGGGCGTCGCTTCATGTTGATGTGCTGTTTCAGATCGGTTTCGTTGGTGTTGCCTACATTGCTTTGCGTATCGTGGGAAAGATTGCCGGCGCATGGCTCGGAGCTGTCATCAGCAGTGCCCCTGACAGCCTAAGGAAGTGGACCGGTATCGCCATGATGCCGCAAGCGGGTGTTGCCCTTGGTATGGCGCTGATTGCGGATCAACGATTTCCAGAGTTTGGAAACATTGTCCTGACTGTTGTTATTGGTGCTGTGGTGGTATTTGAGCTATTTGGGCCGATCATGACACGTATAGCACTGCTGCGTTCAGGGGATGCGGAAGATTTGAGCAGAAAAGAGACGATGAACCGAGAATAGTTGCCACTGTTTTTTTTTGCCTGTTTGATATGCCCGGCATCGTTATTGACCATTCATCCGATCAAACGTTCTTCTCCTCATCCGCATGCACAACTTCTGCAAAATCGGGCATCTCCTCGATCAGCCCTTCAGGGTCTTCATGGATGATAATTTCGGAGTTGGGGAAGGCCGCAAACAGCGAAGCCTCTACTTCATCGGCAATCTTATGCGCCGCTTTCAGCCGCAGGTTGGGGTCCAGCTCCAGATGCAGCTGGATGAAATAGGTGACACCGGACTTGCGGGTACGCAGGTCGTGCATGCCTCGGGCCTCGGGGTGTGCCAGCACAATATCGGTAATCTGCTGGCGTTCCTCATTGGAGAGTTCGCGATCCATCAGGTCATCCATGGCATGCTGAACAATCTCCCATGCACTGTAGAGAATGTAGATACCGATGCCGATGGCGAAGACGGCATCAAATCCGACCCAGCCATAGGCTGCGAGAATCAGTGCCAGAATAACACTGCCGTTGACGTAGAGGTCGGTCTTGTAGTGCAGTGAGTCGGCCTTGATGGCGGTGGAGTTGGTTTTGCTGATAACATGCTTCTGCACAGCCAGCAGGCCAAGTGTGGCAACAATGGAGAGGATCATAACGCCAATGCCCACCTCAATAGCCTGCGGCACCTGTGGATGGAAGAAACGACCGAACGCCTCAAGTATCAGAAAGCCGGCTGACCCGGCAATAAACATGGCCTGCCCGAGGCCTGCCAGCGCTTCAGCCTTACCGTGGCCAAAGCGGTGCTCTTTGTCTGCAGGAGCCAGTGCGTGACGCACGGCAACCATATTGAGGATGGCGGCGGCGGCATCAAGTGTGGAGTCGATCAGGGTGGCCAGGAGACTGATCGAATCTGTCCAGAACCAGGCAATGAGCTTGGCAAGAATCAGTGAGACAGCAACCGATACCGATGCATAGGTTGCAAGCCGCATCAGGCGACCGGCCTCTTCAGGCGGGAGGGTGTTGGCGGTAGCGGCTGGTTCAGTCATGCCGCTATTGTGACCCTCTTAGGCGGTGGAATAAAGCCCGCCATGGGACAAAGGCGGATACCCGTCTCCTGTATTCGGCATATTCAGGATGCATGAGAAGCATCCGCCGCTCCTCAAGTCGTGAACCGAGCAGAAAGTAGAGGCTGACAGCGATTACCAGGTTCAGTGAATTAACGCTCTGAACCGGACTGGCGAGCAGTGCCAGCATGACACCTGCGTACATCGGATGCCGGATATAACGATAGATGCCATGTTCATGAAATGGCTCCCGGCCCTCTGCCATCGGCTTCATTCCAAGAAACAGGGCTGTATCAAATGACCTGAGACTAAGAAGTACAATCCAGAGGCCTGAGAGTTGAACAGAACGCATGAGTCCGTTTAGCCATCCCTCGACCTGGTAAAGTGGCGTGTCGGGTAGCTGATAGATATAGAAGAGCCACAGTGCTGTCAGGGCTACGGCAAAGAGTGAATAGAGCAGGCGATAGCGGTGTGGTGCCATGCCGTGCTGATAGAAAAGAGTTTTGCACCATGCGGATGCAAACAGGGAGTGAATCAGTGCAAATAGCAGGCTTGATATCCATACAGGCAGAGAGAACACAGCCTCAATCATAGAGCACTTGCCATATCTTGTCTGTTTGCTTCATGATCACGATATGAGGTTACTCTCTTCACCCCATTTCAATGAACGGCCGGCAGGCAGTGCTATCGACCTTATTGTACTGCATGCCATCTCTCTGCCACCGGGAAATTTCGAAGCTCAACATGTTGAATCATTTTTTATGGGGAAGCTGGATAGTAGTAGTAATCCGTCGTTTGCCAGCCTGACCGGCCTGCAGGTCTCTGCTCATTTTGTCATCGACCGCAAAGGAGCCATTACCCAGTTTGTGCCACTCTCCAAACGTGCCTGGCATGCCGGAGAATCGAGTTGGGAGGGGCGTGATAACTGTAATGACTACAGCATTGGCATTGAGATGATCGGTGATGAAAAGGAGCCGTTTACGCAGCCACAATACCGTGAGGCGGCACGGCTCTGCCGGGTGCTGATGGCGCACTTTCCTGACATCTCCCGCCAACGTATTGTCGGCCATCAGGATGTGGCTCCGAACCGGAAGTGGGACCCGGGCAGGCAGTGGCAGTGGCCGAAATTTCACCGCAGCCTGTCACGAATTCGAAAGCTGAATATTGAGGTGGAGCCATGAGCGATGAAGCGTGGATTCATCTCTACCTGTTTGTTGGTGTGCTAGCGGTTATGGTCGTATGGGAGCAGCTCGCACCGAGAAGGGAACTGACGCAGGGGTACAGACGTTGGCCAGGCAATCTCGGGATTGTCGTGGTTGATGCCGTCCTGGTCCGGCTGGTTTTTCCAGCGGGTGCGATCGGTGCTGCACTTTGGGCGGCTGAGGGTGGCTGGGGGCTGTTGAATGTTGTCGATCTACCCGGCGGTGCAGCTCTGATCATCGCTGTCGTACTGCTTGATCTGGTGATCTACGCCCAGCATCTGCTGATGCATGCTGTTCCGAGGTTATGGCGGCTACGGATGGTTCGCCACGCAGATC
>WSZY01000211.1 GCA_013139875.1 Mariprofundaceae bacterium
CCCAAACGTGGGTTCATCAAACGTCCGGGCAGGGTAACTTTCAAATTCCTACCCTTAATTGATGCGGAGACGGTTTCCGCAACCAAACGCAATGAGCTTTTGGAACAGCTAAAAACAGATATTGAGGCCGAAACCCGCAAGCTCGGCGGATGAGGAACTCACCCACCCATGGATGGGTGGCTTTAGTAAGTGAAGCAAAACCGCGTTTTTGCGAAACGTCAAAAGGCTGAGGGCAGGATGCTCCAAAGCCGTATCCTATAGAATATCGAGAACGGACTCCGGGGGTCTGCCGACAGCAGCCCTGTCACCATTGACCACAATCGGGCGCTCAATCACTTTCGGATGCTGCACCATCAGGCTGATGGCCTCGGCCCGTGACAGATCACGCCCTTTGAAATACTGCCTGAACTCATCTTCGCCCGTGCGCAGCAGTTCCGCAGGCTCTTTGCCAAGTTTGGTAAGAACAGTCTCCAACTCAGCTTCAGAGGGCGGGTTTTTCAAATATTCGATGATATCCGGTTTAATGCCCTGCCCTTCAATCAATGCCAGTGTCTGGCGGGATTTTGAGCAGCGGGGGTTATGGTAGATGGTGATGGTCACATATCTCTCCTTCAGATCATTCGGGTATGGCTATAATGGAGACCTGCCTCTCTTTTTCAAGGCGTGTGCTTAAAGCCTCTAAATCACCTCTAACGAAGCATATTTAAGCATCAGCCGCTTAACGCCGACATTTCTGAACTGTACGGTAACACGTATAGCATCACCTCCGCCCTCAAGCCCGAGGATGACCCCCTCTCCGAAGGTCGGATGCACCACATCACTGCCGATGTCATAAGCGGATTCACCGGCAGAGGAGCTGGTCGCAGTGGCGCCCTCCGGCTGCTTCAGAATATCCCGGCCAAGTTTGGCAATAAAGCGGCTTGGAAGCGGGTAATTCATATCGCCATACACACGGCGAACGCGTGCTGAGGTAAGCAGCAAAGCCTCTTTTGCACGGGTGATGCCCACATAGAGCAGCCTGCGCTCCTCCGCGATGCCTGACTCTCCCTCATCCAGTGATCGCTGGTGCGGAAGCAGCCCGTCTTCAATGCCTGCCAGTACCACTGAATCAAACTCCAGCCCCTTGGCCCGATGCAGGCTCATCAGAGAGATGAGATTATCATCCTTCTGCTCATCGCCATTCAGATCTTCGCCACTCTGCAGCAGGGCAGCCCGATCCATAAACTCAATCGGCGTAACACCTTCGAGCATGGTCATCTCAATGGCACCCTGCAGCGCCCGGATATTCTCGATTCGTGACTCGGACTCCACCTGTCCCATCGCCTTCAGGCTCTCCAGATAGCCACTCTCATCCAGCAGCTCCCCCATGCCCAGATCCGGCATCCCGGCTACCCGCTGCCGTAGCTCGACTATCAGCAAGGCAAGCGGCTCAAGCTTTTTGGCCGGCCCCTCTCCACCGCCCCCCGCCAGCAGATCCAGCCACTCGGAGGCACGCATGCCGCTGCCTGCCAAGTGTGCGGCAATCGCCTCCTGCCCCCTGGCTCCGATTCCCCGTTTCGGCCTGTTGCAGATACGCAGAAGATGCATGGCATCGGCACAGCGATTCAGCACCGCCCAATAGGCCAGGGCATCCTTGATCTCCATCCGCTCAAAGAAACCGACGCCGCCAACAATCTGGTAGGGCATCTCCTCCTCACGCAGAACCTGCTCCATCGCCAGTGACTGCCGGTTAGAGCGGTAGAGCACCGCCAGATCACGCCATGCCACGCCCTGAAGATGACGCTGGTTAAGAAAGCGGCAGATCTTTCTGGCTTCATCATATTCATCATTACAGACCAGCCACTCCGGCATCTCACCCTCACCATGGGTCGCGGCCAGCTTCTTCTCATGCCGGTCCGGATTGGCCTCAATCACGGCATTGGCCAACCTCAGAATCGCAGCACTGGAGCGGTAATTCTCCTCCAGACAGTGGACTCCGTCACTCTTCCAGAGCTTCTCAAAATCAAGAATATGGCGGACATCCGCTCCCCGCCAGCCATAGATACTCTGATCATCATCACCCACCACGGTAAGGTTATGGTGTTCCGAGCAGAGCAGCATCAGCCACTCATGCTGAACCGGATTGGTATCCTGATACTCATCAACCAGCACATGATCAAAGCGGCTGCGTATGGCTGCCGCGATATCCGCCTGCTCACGAAGCAGCACGACACAGTTAAGAATCAGATCGGAAAAATCCATCCGCTCCAGCCGCTTCAATTCACTCTGGTAGGTCATATAGAGTTCACGCAGGTCAATGTTGTTCCAGAGTTGCCCGGGTGCCTGCTCAGGCAGAATGCCGGCATGCTTGCAGTGCTCGATCCAGCTGAGCAGATAACCCGGATGCAGTTTTTCAGAATCGATATTGCGGCCCTTCAGCACCCTTTTGATCAGGGTCTTCTGATCATCGGCATCAAGCACCTGAAATGAACGCGGATAACCAAGTGCATCGGCATAGCGGCGAAGTATTCGAAGCGAGATAGAGTGGAATGTTCCGGAGACTACGCCCCCGCCATCATCACCAATCAGGCTGGAAAGCCGCTCTTTCAACTCTCCGGCAGCCTTATTAGTAAAGGTAACTGCCAGAATCCGGTGCGGTGCATAACCCCGCTCGGCAATCAGATGGCCGATTCGATGCACAATGGTTCGGGTCTTGCCGGAACCGGCTCCCGCCAGAATCAGTTGCGGGCCATCAGCCGCTTCAACCGCCCGCTTTTGCGCTGCATTAAGATCAAACACCGGAATTTAAACCCTTCGCAAAAGACATTATCGGCACATTTGCAAGCGGAGAGTCATGATTGTACCACCCCCTCCGCACATGGATGTGCGGCGGCCAAATATCATGAGGCCGTAAGCGTAGGCGGACATGCGCCGCCGGAGCGATTCAAGCAAAAGGCAGGAAGCCTTTTGCGGATGTTTAAAAAGATCAAACATGTGTATGAT
>WSZY01000091.1 GCA_013139875.1 Mariprofundaceae bacterium
GAATGAAAAGTACAGGATTATGATTGCTCCGGATGGTGTGAGGGTGAGCGGTGGATAGAGCAATCGACCGCAACAGCATGCCTGAGCGAATACTGCCTTACACCCGGTCTGTTGAAGAGGCCCTGAAGACATATGGCAGTTCCTCCAATGGTCTCGGGCAGTCGGAGGCGGCAGTCAGGCTGGAGGAGTATGGTCCCAATGCCCTGCCTGAACCTGCCGGGACAACACTGTTCCAGCTTATTCTAAGACAATTTTTAAGTCCGCTCATCTATGTACTGCTGGTAGCCGCGGTGGTTTCACTTCTGCTTGAGGAGCTTGCAGATGCAGGCTTTATCTTCGCTGTGCTTGTCATCAATGCCGTAATCGGAGTGATTCAGGAGTTTCACGCACAGAAGAGTGCCGAGGCTCTGAGAAATATGGTTTCGGATCGTGCGGTCGTTATGCGCGGTGGAGATACGTTTGAAATTGAGGCCAGTGAACTTGTTCCCGGTGATATTATTCTGCTGGAGAGCGGTGGCAAAGTGCCGGCAGATGCACGGCTGATTCACTGCTTCGGCCTTGAGGTGGATGAGTCACTTTTGACAGGTGAGTCGGTAACGGTAAATAAACGCAGTGACAGTGAACTTGATCCGGAAACGCCGATGGCGGACCGGATCAATATGCTCTTCTCCGGAACCATTGTTGCCCGTGGGCGTGGCCACGGGGTGGTCACAGCTACCGGCCTTCAGACGGAGATCGGCCATCTGGCCCAGGCACTCAGTAGTGCTGAAGAGGTAAAGGCCCCTCTGGTGCAGCGTATGGAAAAATTCACGATTGGTATTGCGATGGTTCTGGGGGTTGTTGTGCTGCTTCTGGCAGCCATAGAGTTTCAGCATGGAACAGGCTGGCATGAGGTGTTTATGCTCTCTGTTGCGCTGGCCGTTTCAGCCATTCCTGAGGGACTGCCGGTTGCACTTACAGTTGCACTGGCCATTGGCATGAATCGAATGTCGCACAGGAATGTGATTATCAGGCGACTGGTTGCCGTAGAGTCGCTGGGTTCCTGTACGGTGATTGCTTCGGACAAGACGGGTACGTTGACTCTCAATCAGCTCACTGTGCGCAGAGTGGTGATCCCGGGCAGTGGTGAATGGGAGATTACAGGTGAAGGCGATCTTCCCGAAGGTGGCGCAATCTCCTCTACCGGTTCACTGAGTGCCGAAGAGGATATGCTTCTGGAGAAGATATGTCAGACCGCAGTGCTTTGTAATGAGGCGGTTCTCTCCAAGCGCGATGGTGAGTGGGTTACACATGGCGATGCCGTTGATGTGGCACTGCTGATTATGGCGCACAAAATGGGTGTGATTCAGGCCCCCACACAGAATAGCCATCCACTACTTGCCCAAATTCCCTATGAATCCGAGAGAGGTTTTGCTGCGTCACTTCATGGTGATGGCACAGAGGGAGATCTTTTTGTTAAGGGGGCACTCGAGCAACTTCTTCCAATGTGTTCTGAGATAGCGCTTCCCGGAGGTTCCCGGCCCCTGAATATTGAGATGGCCATGAGCGAGATGGAGAAATTGGCTGAACAGGGTTACCGAACACTTGCGCTGGCCCACGGTGTTTTGCCGGAAATGCCTCCGGAAGAGATCGGACACGATCACCTGAAAGGACTGACGCTGTTGGGAATTGTTGCAATGATTGATCCGTTGCGTATGGAGTCTCAAGCGGCTGTGTTTGCCTGTCAGCAGGCCGGTATTCGCACCTGTATGATCACTGGTGATCACCCATCTACTGCATTTGTGATCGCCAGAGAGATCGGTCTGGCTGATCGTATCGATCAGGTAGTGACCGGCCATGATCTCAAGGCACTGGATGGTGAGGATAAACGTGTTTTCGATGAACTGATTGCCAATTCCAACGTCTTTGCCCGTGTTGAGCCGGGGCAGAAGGCTGCAATTGTCCACTCTCTTCAACGGGCAGGCCATTTTGTTGCCGTTACCGGTGATGGAGCCAATGATGCACCGTCACTGACTGCGGCCCATGTTGGTGTGGCGATGGGTAAACGGGGAACCGATGTGGCCAAAGAGTGTTCCGATCTGGTGATCACCGATGATAACTTCGCCTCGATTGTTGCCGGTGTGGAGGAGGGTAGAATCGTCTACAGAAATATCCGCAAGGTGATATTCCTCCTGATCTCTACCGGCGCTGCCGAACTGGTGCTCTTTTTCCTGGCCATGCTTGCCGGGCTGCCGCTTCCACTCACTGCGGTTCAGCTGCTCTGGCTTAACCTTGTGACCAATGGTATTCAGGATGTTGCCCTGGCATTTGAGCCGGGAGAAGGCAATGAGATGAAACAGCCGCCGAGAAGTCCCGATGAGCCGATTTTCAACCGCATCATGATCGAGCGCACCCTGATTTCGGCAGCTGTAATGGGCGCCTTGGCCTTTTTGACCTTCCAGTATCTTTTCTCACTTGGTATGGAGCTTGAGACGGCTCGAAACAGTACGCTGCTGTTGATGGTGTTGTTTGAAAATGTGCATGTCTTCAACTGCCGTTCCGAGACCCGCTCGGTCTTTTCGCACAATCCACTTAGAAACCGCCTGCTTCTGTTCGGCACATTGACTGCCCAACTGATCCATATTGGAGCCATGTACTGGCCTTCAATGGCAGGGGTGCTGCATATCCATCCTGTTACGATGGATCACTGGTTTGACCTGCTGGCCATTGCACTGAGTATGCTGGTGGTGATGGAGTTGCATAAGTGGTTGCACAACCAGTGGGGACTCTATTCAAAACAGTCCGGGTAAAATTTCAGAAGGGTTAAAATAAAAAAAGGAGCTGCGAAACGCAGCTCCTTTGGTATGGCGTCCCCAAGGGGAGTCGAACCCCTGTTACCGCCGTGAAAGGGCGGTGTCCTAGGCCACTAGACGATGGGGACCTGGACGAACGCGGCGAAGCATATGGTCATATCATACCGCGTCAACCTTAGCATCTGGCATATCCAGATGTTTCTAACATGGTGCGCCCACCAGGACTCGAACCTGGGGCCCACGGATTAAAAGTCCGCTACTCTACCAACTGAGCTATAGGCGCTTCGAAAGGCGGCGAAGTTTGTAGAAAATAGGCGTGCTGTCAAATGTCTTTTTATATTACCCTGAAAACATGGCAATCATCACTTACGGCTTGTCTCTGCAAATGCTAGGATTGCTGGTATGAAATATCATCCTGTGCCCGATTATCATATGCACACGCCGCGCTGCAACCATGCGGTTGGAACCGTTGAAGAATATGCTGAAGCAGCACTGCTTCTCGGCATGAAAGAGATAGGTATGTCCGATCACTCTCCGATGCCTGAAGCGTATGACAAAGCGTGGCGGATGGATCGCAGAGAGCTCTCCGGCTATCTGGATGAAGTGGCTGATGTGCGGGACCGTTTTGCGGGCAGACTGATCCTGAAAACAGGGCTGGAGGCCGACTTTCACCCCGGTACGGAAGCATATGTGAAAGAGATGATCGATTCGAATGCATGGGACTATGTGATCGGCTCGGTCCACTATATCGGTGACTGGGCTTTTGATAATCCGGATGAACTCGGCCAGTGGGACGTCTGGGATATTGAGGATGCCTACGTGGCCTATTACAAACTTGTAGCTGACTCAGCCCGGTCCGGATTGTTCGATATTATCGGGCATCCGGATCTGATTAAAAAGTTCGGTCACAGGCCACCGCTGGATAGTCAGAAAGTTCATAATGCCGGGGAGGCGATGCTTGCTGCTGTGAAAGCAGCAGATGTTGCACTTGAGATCAGCTCCGCAGGACTCAGGAAACCCGTTGCTGAGGTCTATCCCCATGCACGCATCATTGCGCGTGCAGCCGAGCTCGGGATTCCAATCAGCTTCGGCTCGGATGCCCACGCTCCCGGAGAGGTGGGGCATGCCATGGATGCATGCCTGAGCATGCTGGATATGTGCGGTATAAGGGAGATCGCCACATTCTCGGGAAGAGTGCGTCAAATGCAGCTGATTCAGAGGCTGAAGGGTGAGTGAAGAGACGATACTGATCACCGGTGCCTCGGGCGGTTTCGGTTATGAGTTTGCCAGGCAACTGGAAGCAACGGGATGCCGGCTCATTCTGCATGCAAGGGATGCGGTTCGTCTGCAACTGACACTGGATATTTTAAAACACCCTGAACGCCATCGCACGATTATCGCCGATCTCTCCCAGAGAAAGGGTGTTGAAGGCTTTATTGAGGCTGTGAATAGCGAAGGTGATCTGACCGGCCTGATTAATAATGCGGGCTTTGGTGTGTGGGGAAAATTCGAACAGTGTGAAGATGTGGCCCAGCTTGATGTGCTGCGCACAGATCTGGTTGCACCAGTGGCGATAACCCACGCTCTGCTGCCCGGCCTGATCAGAAGCCGGGGTTTTATCATCAATGTCTCCTCGCTGGCAGGGGAGACGCCACTCCCCTATATGAGCACTTATGCTGCCGCGAAGGCAGGGCTGACCTATTGGAGTGAGGCAGTGCGTACCGAGCTGGATGGAAAGGTGCGGGTGGTAACACTGGTTCCCGGCCCCTCACCAACCGGATTTCGTGATGTCTCAGGCATGCCTAAGGGTAAGGGAAGCCTTTTCCGCACCTCTGCCGAGGTGGTCGTGGCAGCATCCCTGAACAGGTTGCGGCAGGGTGGTGGCTACTGTGTGCCCGGATTCAGGCACTATTTCCTTTGGCTGCTGCAGAAAATTGTGCCCAGAGACATCTCTCTGAAGTTGATGGCCAAATACCTGAAACCATGAGCCACTCATATGAGCC
>WSZY01000096.1 GCA_013139875.1 Mariprofundaceae bacterium
ACTTTTCAGGGAATATCTGAATAGCTGTATGGAGACACCTCTTCCCCCCGGACTTGTGCATGGCTCCGTCGCTTCTACAATGCGCCAAAGCTTTTCATCGGGAGTGAATTCATGAACCTCAGTAAAATTCCAGCAGGTGAACATCCACCGCACGATATCAATGTTGTTATTGAGGTTCCGCAGCATGCCGACCCGATCAAGTATGAACCGGACAAAGCTTCCGGTGCTGTGTTTGTAGATCGTTTTATGCATACAGCCATGCACTATCCATGCAACTACGGTTTTGTGCCCAACACCCTTTCCGATGATGGTGATCCGGTTGATGTGCTGGTGGTGAGCCAGTTTTCTCTTGTGCCGGGTTGTGTTGTGCCTTGCCGTCCTGTTGGAGTCCTGCAGATGGAAGATGAGGCGGGCATGGATGCCAAAGTATTGGCTGTGCCTGTATCGCGCCTGAAGCCTGTCTATGATCATGTTCAGGGACCGGAGGATCTGCCAAAGTTTTTGACTGACCAGATCAAGCACTTTTTTGAGCACTACAAAGACCTTGAACCTGATAAATGGGTGAAGGTAACCGGCTGGGAAGGTGCCGATGAGGCACGTGCTGAAATCACCGCATCAATTGCACGCCATGTACAAAAAGAGCAGGGCTCTTCCTAAGTAACGCTTGACCCGCCAACCAATTTCAATTTATAAATGGCGACTGAGAGATCAGTCGCCTTTTTTGTTGGATGGTTTTAGACGAGGGCGAATTATTAATTAAATGTGGTTCGGGAGGACTTGGATGGGTGAAAATATAATTCCAGTACTATTGGGTGGCGTGGGCCTGATTGTTGCTTCTTTTCTTTATCGGACGGTTAAAAAATATCCGGCAGGTGAAGAAAAAGTTGTTGAGATTGGTGAAGCTATCCATCTGGGTGCCATGGTGTTCATGAGACGTGAATACACGATTTTAGCCGTATTTGTTGCAGTTGTGGCTGTGATACTTGCATTCAGTCTTGGTCTGCCTACAACCATTGCATTCCTGGCTGGGGCAGTCTGCTCGGCTCTGGCTGGTTATTTAGGCATGTTTGCTGCCACCAAGGCCAATGTCCGTACTGCTACAGCGGCTCAGGATCATGGCACATCCACTGCGCTGACCATCGCCTTTTATGGCGGCTCGATCATGGGCCTGGTGGTTGCCTCTCTCGGCCTGATCGGACTTGGCACACTCTATCTGTTCTTTGGTGGCGACCCTGCTACTGCACATGTTATCCATGGCTTCGGCATGGGTGGCTCTTCTGTCGCTCTCTTCTCTCGTGTGGGTGGTGGTATCTTCACCAAGAGTGCCGATGTCGGTGCTGATCTAGTGGGCAAGGTGGAAGCCGGCATTCCGGAAGATGATCCGCGTAATCCCGGTGTGATTGCCGATAACGTGGGTGATAACGTGGGTGATGTGGCCGGAATGGGCTCAGATATTTTCGAATCATACTGTGGTGCAATCATTGCCACGATCGCTATAGCCTCAACCATGACTGCTGATATTCTTGATCCGCTCGGTCAGCAGCAGGCACTGATGTTCCTGCCTCTGGCACTGGCATCGGTCGGTTTGATCTGCTCAGTACTCGGCATTGTGCTGGTGAAGATGTTTGCTCATAAAGAGCCACAACTGGCGCTACGTATCGGAACCATGGGTGCAACCATTATTTTTATTCTCGCAGCCTATCTGCTTATCGGTTATGTCGGTATTGCATCATCTGTCTGGGGTGCAGTGATTGCCGGTGCGATTGGTGGCATCATTATTGGTGTGGTGACTGAATATTATACTGGCGGCAAACCTGTGCGCAGGATCGCAAAGTCGGGTGAAACCGGCCCGGCCACAGTCATGATTTCCGGCCTTGCTATAGGCATGGAGTCGGTTGTGATACCCATGCTCACCATTGCGACCATTATTTATGTCTCTACATCACTGGTAGGCATTTACGGCGTTGGCATTGCTGCGGTGGGTATGCTGGCAACAGTGGGTATTACGATGGCAATTGATGCTTATGGCCCGGTGGCGGATAATGCCGGTGGTATCGCTGAGATGGCCGGCATGGGTGAAGAGACTCGCAAGATTACCGATTCACTTGATGAGCTGGGGAATACTACGGCGGCGATTGGTAAAGGTTTTGCTATTGGTGCGGCTGCACTGGCAGCACTGGCGATTATTGCCGCATTTGTTGGAACTGTATCGCTGCACAACGAAAACTTTAACCTGAACCTGAATGAACCTCTGGTGCTGATTGGTCTGTTTGTCGGTGGTATTTTCCCGTTTCTGGTGGCTGCGTTAACCATGACTGCTGTGGGCGATGCAGCCTTTGAAATGATCAAAGAGATTCGCCGCCAGTTCCATGAAATTCCGGGTTTGATGGAAGGAACAGCCAAGCCGGACCATGCCCGTTGTATTGAAATTGCAACCAATGCGGCATTGAAGAAGATGGTCCTGCCGGGCGTGCTTGCGGTTTCCGCACCTGTGGTGGTTGGCTTCGGACTTGGTGCCCAGGCACTCGGTGGCATGCTGGCCGGTGCACTGGTCTGTTGCGTGCTGATGGCACTGATGATGGCCAATGCCGGTGGTGCATGGGATAATGCCAAGAAACATGTTGAGAAGGGTAACCTTGGCGGCAAAGGTTCCGATGTGCATACAGCAGTCGTTGTCGGTGATACGGTCGGAGATCCGTTTAAGGATACATCAGGCCCGTCAATGAACATTTTGATTAACGTTATGGCGATTGTATCGCTTGTAATAGCACCGTTACTGTAACGGTTAAGGAGTAGGTGAAGAGTATGGAAGAACAACAGATGACAGATGAATTGAAGGAGCATGTGAAGGATAGCAGCGTATGGGTACGCCTGCTGTTTATGCTGCTGTTTTCGGTGCTCTACTGGGCAGCCGAAATGGTTCTGGCAGTGGTGGTGGTGTTCCAGTTTTTTTCAGTACTTTTCACTGGCAAAAAGAACAGCCGGGTGCTTGCGCTTGGCGCACAACTCTCCACTTATGCTTATCAGGTTTTCCGTTACCTGACCTACAACAGTGAGGAGAAGCCGTTTCCACTGGGTGACTGGCCATCGGACAAGGCACTGGCGGAGCAGGCGAAGCCGGCTCCAAAGTCGAAGCCACGTGCTGCACCGCGTAAGCGGGCAGTGAAAAAGGCAGCACCAAAACCGGAAGCCAAAGAAGAGAAGCCAACCGACTGATCTACTCAACACATGCATAGTGAATTTCCGCTGCGTGACGGCCTGATCTATCTGAATCATGCCGCTGTCGGCGTCTGGCCGCGTAGAACCGCTGATGCGGTCAAAGCCTTTGCTGAAGAGAATATGGTGCAGGGGGCAGCCGATTATCCCGTCTGGATGAAGGCCGAGCGGGAGTTGCGTGGCCGCCTGCAACGGCTGGTGAATGCAGCAACTGCCGGTGACATTGCACTGCTGAAAAACACTTCTGAGGGACTCTCCCTGATTGCTTATGGCCTGGATTGGCAGGCGGGGGACAATATCGTCTCCACCGATCAGGAGTTCCCTTCCAATCGTATCGTCTGGGAATCGCTAGCCTCCATGGGAGTGGAGCTGCGCAGGGCGGATATTTCCGGAGATGATCCTGAAAGTGCGCTGCTGGCGCTGATAGATGAGCGTACCCGGCTGCTGACGGTCTCATCGGTTCAGTTCGCTACAGGCGTGCGTATGGACTTGAACCGGTTGGGCAAAGCGTGCCGGGAACGTGGTCTGCTTTTTTGCGTGGATGCGATTCAGAGCCTGGGAGCAGTGCAGTTTGATGCACAGGCGGTCTGTGCGGATTTCGTGGTGGCCGATGGGCATAAATGGATGTCAGGGCCGGAAGGTATTGCGCTTTTTTATTCAACAGAGCAAGCCAGAGATCAGCTTCGTCTGTCACAATATGGCTGGCACATGGTTGAAGCGATGGGTGATTTTGACCCGGTTGAGTGGTCTCCTGCGAAGTCGGCCAGACGCTTTGAGCCGGGAAGTCCGAACATGCTCGGTATCTGCGCCCTGAATGCCAGCCTCTCGCTTTTCGAAGAGATCGGTATGGATCGGGTTGAAAAGCAGTTGCTTGAACGCTCAAGGCTGCTTATAGATCAGATTTTGGAACATGATCAGCTTGAGCTTATGACACCGGCCTCTTCCGGCAGGTATGCCGGCATTGTGACTTTCCGGCATAAGGGGCTGGATAACAATGGCCACGCAGCCCTTTACCGCAGGCTCATGGCTGCAGATATCATCTGTGCCCATCGTGCGGGCGGCATCCGCTTCTCTCCGCACTTCTATTCCGATTGCAGCCAGTTTGAAGCTGTCTGGGAGACGGTTTTCAGCCAGCCGGTATAGCAGTTTATATGGCTGCCTTTGCACTGCGTCAGATCAATCCGGATGTGAAACATTTCCCCTTTTGAATAGCTGAGATTGAAAACATGTGAATTGCCAACTGTTTTGTGCTTTGCAGTTAGGGGCGTGGGCGGTAGTCTGCGCAGCCTTTGATTCTGGAGGTTTTCCAGCATGACCGCACGTACGCACTGTGGCGATTTTCGCAAAACAGATATTGGCCAGATGGTTCGACTCAACGGATGGGTAGAGACCAACCGTGATCACGGTGGTGTGATTTTCCTTGATGTTCGTGACCGTTCAGGTCTGGTGCAGGTTGTGGCACACCCCGACACCCCGGATATGCACAAACTGGCTCATAGCATGCGTCAGCAGGATGTGATTGAGGTTGAGGGTGAAGTGATCGCCCGTGTTGGTGAGACCATCAATCCGAAACTGGCAACCGGTGAAGTTGAGATAAACATCAAATCCATCGTTGTGCTGAACCGCTCGGAAACGCCACCTTTCCTGATTGATGATGATTGTAATACCGGCGAACAGCATCGTCTGGAGTACCGCTATCTTGATCTGCGTCGCCCGGTGATGCAGGCCAATATGCGTCTGCGTCATAAAGTGACGCATGCGGCACGCAACTATCTGGATGAGCAGCAGTTCCTTGAGATTGAGACTCCGATTCTGAACAAGTCCACACCTGAAGGTGCCCGTGACTATCTGGTTCCATCGCGCGTTTATCCCGGCTCATTTTATGCGCTGCCACAGAGTCCACAGATTTTTAAGCAGTTGCTGATGGTTGCCGGTATGGACCGCTATTATCAGATCGCCCGCTGCTTCCGTGACGAGGATCTTCGTGCTGATCGCCAGCCTGAATTTACACAGGTGGATCTGGAGATGTCTTTCGTTGAACCGGAAGATGTGATGGCAGTGGCTGAAGGCCTTATTTCGACCATGTTTGAAGCCGGCACCGGTGAAAAGCTGAATACGCCGTTTGACCGTATCGTGTGGCACGATGCGATGGATCGTTATGGTCTGGATCGGCCGGATCTCCGTTTTGGACTGGAGCATGTCAACATTACTGAATTGATGAAGAAGGTTGAGTTCAAGGTGTTCCGTGAGCCTGCTGAGAAGGGTGGTCTGGTTAAGGTGCTGAAGGTTCCCGGTGGCAGTGAACTATCGCGCAAAAAGATCGATGACTACACCAAATATGTCAGCATCTTCGGAGCCAGAGGTCTGGCATGGATCAAGGTCAATGATGTGACTGATCTTCCGGCCGGGCTGCAATCTCCGATTGTGAAGTTTCTGCCGGAAGATGTGCTGGCAGAGATACTCTCTGCTTGTGATGCGAAGAACGGCGATCTTCTCTTCTTTGGTGCGGGTGATGCAAAAGTGGTCAATGATGCGCTGGGTCACCTGCGTGTGAAGCTGGGACATGATCTTGGCTTGGTCAAAGAGGGTGATAATCGCTTTGTCTGGGTGGTCGACTTCCCGATGTTTGGCTGGAATGCCGAGCAGAAACGTCTGGATGCACTGCACCATCCGTTTACCGCACCGCTGGAGGAAGATCTGCTCAAGCTGGACTCAGAGCCTCTGGAAGTGCGTTCA
>WSZY01000147.1 GCA_013139875.1 Mariprofundaceae bacterium
AGCGGCGCTTCAGGTTGTACGTAATCCGGTCCGACCATTGCGCACGAGGAAACCAGCAGCCCGGCACAAAAGACCACTGCCACACCAATTTTGTTGATTGGACCTGATCTCTCCATCATTCAAAAAACAAACCCTTGCTTTCAGACAAATGCCTACTCCTGAAATTCCCGCCAATATGCTAACGGATCACTGATCCCGCAACCGATACTACCCCTTCCTGTCTTCCGGCTTGCCACCAGCAATGGTATGGCGTGCGAACAGCTTGGTCATAACCGATAGCATGGTGCCGGCGGACAAACCGAACATCAAAACACCGTTACTGGCCTCCAATGCTCCCAGCAAGCGCCATTTCTCACTCATAACGATATCTCCATAACCCAGTGAAGAGAAATTAACAGCTGAATGATAAAATGCCGCCTGAAAATGATCAAACTCATTTAACTGAACAAAGAGTGTCGCCCAGATGGATATCTGAACCATATGACCCAAAAACAGCAGCAGCAAAATGACGCTAAGAACCACCGTGGCAAAAGCGAATGTACCATCCGCTCTCCATGATTCCTTCTGAATCCTTATTCTATAGCGGAGCATAGCCACAACCGCGACGACCTGAATTGCCATGGAAAGAACGGTGCACAAACCGCCCAGCATCAGTCGCAGAAGCATGGCTTCTCCTTCTTTTTCAGGCTGCTCATCTCAGAATCAACCGGTTTGGCCCCGATCAGAAGCTGCAGCTTCATCTGCACCCGCAAACATCACATCTCCCCGCACCCAGACACCAAACAGTTTATAGCCCAACGTCAGGACAACAGCGCCAACAAACAGGCCGATAATACCGGACACCAACATGCCACCGATCGCCCCCAGTAGAACAACCAGCATCGGCGCATCGACTCCACGCCCCAGCAGTATCGGTTTAAGCAGGACATCAGAAAAGCTCACGGCCACGCTCACTCTAGCGAACAGGGTAGCAGTGGTGGGATCCTGCACAGAAAATACATAAACGGCGACAGGGCCGAGAATAAGCCATGGCGGCAGCTGCACAATGGCAACAATGAGAACGAGAAAAGCCAGAAATCCGGCAGCCGGCACATCGACCGCCATCATGCCAATGCCACCCAATAGAGCCTGAATCAGAGCGATGCCCAGTAAGCCATTGGCAACACTGCGAACAGTTGCAATTGACAGGCTCACATACTGTTCACTCCGCTCACCGACAAGTTTTTGAACCAGACGTTTAACGGCCAGGCTTGCCGACTCCGCCTGAGCCAGAAAAGCAATGGCGATCAGGGTTGAAACAACAAATAGAAAGATATCCAGGCCGGCACCTGCCGCCATAGAGATCAGTTTTCGGCCGAAAGCCTCCAGTTGATCATGATAGGCTGCAATCATGGCACTTAAGTCAGAAGAAGCTTCGCTCCACAAATCGTAGGTTTTCTCACCAATCAATGGCCATGAACGAACACTTTCAGATGGAGGGGCGATAGAGAGCGTGCCAGCTTTTAATGCTTCTCCCAGAGATGTGGCACCATCCACCAGAGAGGAGAACATGGCATATGATGGTAAAAGAATAGCAGTAAGTGCGATAACTGCGACCAGGGTCAATGAGAGCTTTTTGTTTCCACCCACCCTGTTGTTCAGGCCCTGATAAAACGGGTAAATCGCAACGGCGATAATTGCACCCCAGGCGATCAGACCGATAAAAGGTGAAACAATATAGAGGCACCAGACAATCAGCAGAAATATGATCCCCAAACGAATTGAAATTTCGATAACGTCGCTGTAAGAGCGTGATATTCCGGATGAATTCATGTCTGATCTCCTCTTATGACTCTGTAAGCCAATTGTTTGATTTGTATCTATACTTTCACAGCTACAGATTGCTGTCTAACAAAAGCAGTGATTTCCGCATGTTATCATGCTCTCTTTCTGCTACTCCCGCCTCAATCCGGGCATCGTTCTGAAACAAACAGGTTCAAACCCACGCTTGTCAAAGCCCGGCCCCCGCAAACAAACAGAGGGCACGGAGTTATTGCTCCATACCCTCTTCTCTTTGAGTGTGCCAATGGTAGAGCAATCAATTAAATGAGTAGTTAACACCCATCATTAACCGATAGTCATCGAGTTTAGGCACATTGCCATTCGCATCTGCAGTGGGGTAACTGGTCCTGTCCCACAAAAAAGAGAGGTCCAAATCAATATGCTTGGTAATTTCGTATTCAAAACTTGCGATCGAATGATGGCTGTAGCCACCCGCCTTCTTTTGAGCCGCTTTTATGTCGTATTGAAGGATAAACTCCAGCATTTCTGTAATATCAGTTTCAACAAGTGTTCCCAGCATCAGGGCGAAGCTGGAGTCGCTTGTAGCCTCCCCCTGCTGAACTGAAATATATCGTGTACTTAGAAATGATGGACCACCAGTCACTTCCCACGTCATATCTTTTTTATCTATCACCACATAACCCAGACCTGCACCAAGCGTGATACGTTGATCAATATTCCGGAATGGATCCCGATAATATTCACCCTCGAATGGCGTCCAGAAAAAATGTCTGGTCACATAAACATTTGAAGTTGCGTTCACACGATGGTTTGAGACCGTTGTTACTGTCGAGCCTGTTTGGACAGAGCCGGTCGCGGACAGATTTCCTATATAGTCTAAAATAAACCTTGTTTTTGCCGTACGGCGAACTGCCCTTGCCTTTGCTGTATAGTCAATCTGTTGAGTATAACCCTCCTGGACATTCAGGCTAAGTCCTAGCTTAGCTGACCACAGGTCAATCCCACCCTCCCCTGCCGGAGCAAATGATATCAGATTGCTCCGATCGAAAGATTTTACACCTTCAGCAGTTGTGACGGTAACATCACTGCCTGACACACTTAGTGTTCCGGCGTATATGTCATCTTTGTTAAGAGTGTCAAGGAGTTGTAGGTCTTTTAGTGCTCTGGCTTGTTCGTCATCTTCGTCAATATTGACAAGGAATATCTGATAACTCTGCAACCGGTTAACATCCTCCCAGTCAATGGTGAGAAGGTCGAGTTTCTCACTGTCGAACTCAAGCTTATCATCATACATGGCATGAATTTTTCCACTCAGCCACTCACCTGATGTCAGTTGTACCCAGTCATGTTTTTTATCAGTGGGTTCCCGGCTCTGTGCATCACCTTCAGCCATTGCGACAGATGCTAAAAAGAGCTGCAATAGAATCGTGATTAGAGATAAACGGTTCAGAATCATTTGAGACGCACGCTATTATAATTCCAATAATTGGCAATCCTCTAAGTGAACCGGCATCGGATCAGATTCCACCACTCCTGCAGCACAGATATCC
>WSZY01000112.1 GCA_013139875.1 Mariprofundaceae bacterium
TGGCAGATGCCATGACCGGGTTTAACGGTGCCCGTGTACAGTCTGAAATTATGGCAGAAACTGTCATTTCAGCCGAACGATCCAATCAACTATCAACGTTTCGATACAAGGAAGGGTTATCCGACTATCAGCGGGTGCTTGATTCACAACAGGCATTGTTCAGCCAGCAACAAAACATGCTTAATAGCCGTACTGCTGCTGCCCGTAGCCTGGTTTCTCTGTATAAAGCACTGGGCAGTGGCTGGGAAAACCGGCCGCAGCAGCTCATCAGTGAGCATAGCCGTAGCAGCATGAGCGAGCGTACGGATTGGGGAGAGCTTTTAGACAGCACACCGGAGCAGGTCCACGATGCCGAACCCATGCCTGTTCGGAATTAAGACCCATAACATCTGGAAAATATCGGGAGAAGATCATGTCACAGCATGAAGAGAACAAACAGGAAACAGCAGAGGAAGAGAACAAACAGGAAACAGCAGAGGAAGAGCTGAAAGGCGGTATGGATCCGGTACGGAAATGGACCTGGATTGTTCTGGCACTTGTGTTTGCACTGTTGACATGGTACCTGTTTTCCGACCGGATGACGCCGTATACATCACAGGCACGTGTACATGCACTGGTTGTGCCTGTTGCGCCTGAAGTATCCGCTATCGTTGTCGCGGTTGCTGTTAGTAATAATCAACGGGTCAGGGCGGGGCAGGTGCTGTTCAGCATCGATACGAAAACATATGAACTGGATCTGAAAAATGCTGTGGCCGGCCTGCAGTCAGCCAGAGCCAGCCTGAAAAAAGCAGAAACAGATGCAATCCGTATGCGACGCATCAGGGAACAGGACTCAGGAGCAATTTCCGAACGGCGCGTTGAGTCGGCAGAAGCCACGCTGGAAACGACACGCGGCAAGTTGGATGCTGCCATTGCCAAGCTGGGTCAGGCACGCCTGAATCTTGAGAGAACCACCATTTATGCACCGGAAGACGGTGTTGTCAGTAATGTTGAAATAAATATCGGACATTTTGCGGCTGCTGGAACTCCCCTGATGACCTTTATCTCAGTCAAACGAGTCTGGTTACAGGCAGACTTTACCGAGAACAATATGGGACATATGAAGCTCGGCAACAGGGCATTGATCACATTCGATATGCTTCCCGGCAGGGTGTTTGCAGGAGATGTCCGTGAACTGGGCTTTGGCGTAGCACTTGGTTCAACACCACCGGGATCACTGCCAACGATTGATAATGATCGCAGCTGGCTCAGGAGTGCACAACGCTTCCCCGTACTGATTGATTTCGATCACTCTGCTGAGCAGGATCAGCGCATTCTCAGGGTCGGCTCACAGGCATCTGTAGTTGTTTTTTCCTCTGATTATACGGTGTTAAATGCTCTGGCATGGTTTCACATTCATCTGAGAAGTATTCTCAGTTATGCCTACTAGCTTTAACCGTACATCCGGCCGCAGCTGTGTGTGGATAAATCTCTGCGGATGAGTGGCTGTAGATGAGTCGGCCGCAATGAATTCAGCCACGCACCTTCAAGATATGGAGATAGCCCACCGCCGTACACTGAGGCTTGCCTTGGGTGTTTCGCTCTCTCTGTTTGTTTCACAACTTATCAGTTGGCCGCTTTCGTTTATCATGCCACTGATCACGATGGTGCTTCTTCTTTTTCCAATACCTGCTCCACCACTGAAGCAGGCAGCCGTGCTTATACTGGCACTGGCACTGCCAATGTATCTCTGTATTGCCCTGCTGTTGCCTCTTTTTGAGACATCCCGCATGGCCGCCATACTACTGTTGATTCTGATATGGTTCGGCTGTTTCTATTTTTCGGCAGCTGGTGGACCGGCGATTATAGGCCTGTTTATGACGGCTGGAATCGCGATGGTTGTGGCCATTGGCTCAGTGAGTACTGATGCCATGCTCGATATCGCAGCCAACCTGAGTTTCGGAACTATCGCAGGCATCCTCTTTGTCTGGCTGGCGCATGCGTTACTGCCGGACCTGCCGGGGACATTTGCCATGTCACGTCCGCAACAACAGGAGAAGCCATCGACACAACAGGCACAACGGGGTGCGTTCCGGACCCTGATGATTGTTTTCCCTGTCGTACTGTTCTGTCTGTTCAGTAGCGATAGTATGTCGTATCTGGTGCTTATGATTAAAAGTGCCAGCATGGGGCAGCAGGCAAGCACCGATCAGAGTCGGGCCATGGGGCGGTCACTGCTTGAGTCCACATTCTGGGGCGGTATTGCCGCCATCATCTGCTGGCAACTGCTGGTCATCCATCCATCACTGCTGCTTTACTGCCTGCTGGTAGCGCTGGCAATGTTGATCATGGGTGCACGTCTGTTTCAGGGGGCTGGCCTGCATCCCCGTGGAGAGATGTGGATTTATGCGCTGATCACCATGCTGGTGCTTCTGGGTCCCTCCGTGCAGGACGGACAGATGGGCAAGGATGCAAGCAGTGCGTTTTATTTCCGCCTGTATCTGTTCGGGGTTATTGCCGTGTATGGAAGTGTCGCAGTGGCCGTTTTTGATGCGTTCTGGAGACCCTCCGGGATCAGGCAGAAACCTAAGCCCTCCTGACGTTGATTCTTAACCCGAAGTGGATATTTATCCCCGGTTGGTTTGCACCCGGTTAATTTGCACCTGAACAGAGACAACGCACCTCTTCATCGTTGCCAGCGGGCAACAAGGGCACCTTTACACTGATCCGCCCATTCACACTTGCACTGACAATGATTCCGAACATCTGTTCTGAAACATGGATCATTCCCGTCAGCACTCTGAATACGGCGGATAAGCCTTGCTATTGTCGTACCCTTTGCGATGAAAACACCACTGTTAATAGCGCGGACGCTTAGCTCAGCGGGAATATTCATGCTATTCCGGGGAAACCGCTTTAACTATAAACATTATAAGAGATAAACACCCCCCACTCCTTTTTAAATTTGTTATCGTCATGTTACAGGCCGCAAATGAGTAGAGAATTACGGTTCTCTTAATATAGCTTAATATTTTAATCTGTGTGAAAGGGAGTTATCCTGCCCACTGCTTTGGCACGAAATCGGTCATTCCTAATCTGTAATATTTAGATTATATTTAACATCAAATGGATTCATCAACGCTCTTTCTGCTGGCTGCAGATGCAGTCCTGCTGCTGCACCTGCTTTTCGTCGCCTTTGTTGTGATTGGCCTCGTGCTTATATTCGTTGGCAAGATCCGCCGATGGTCCTGGGTCCGGAATTTCCGGTTTCGAGTGACACATCTTTTAGCCATTTGTCTTGTCGCCGTTCAGTCCTGGTTCGGTGTGGTCTGCCCACTTACTACATTCGAAATGACACTACGCTCACGGGCTGGTGATTCTGTATATACGGGATCTTTTATATCCTACTGGTTAGAAACTATTTTGTACTATCAAGCGCCAGCGTGGGCCTTTGCAGTTTGTTATACGGTAATCGGGGGCCTGATCGTTGGCAGCTGGTTCTGGGTGAGTCCGCGACGTTAGAGAAGGGCCGCATCCACCGTCTGAGGCCACCGCTGAAATTGTTCATTCGAGCTGTTCCCCGGCATATAGCATATTCATGCTATACCCCCCTCCTTCAATCATACTCTATAATCAGGCACTGAGGGTTGATCACTGTTGTGTTCAACAATGCGCTCAGGGAAGGCGAATGTTTTTTGCAGTTGAAGATAACATGAAGGTACTAAAAGGCTTTCTTCGAAAGGCCAAAGCAGTGCATGTTAATAGTGCAATCAAAAAAAAACGACTGGACAGATGTAAAAGGATAGTCGGTTGTATCTGTAAATCGCCTGAAGCGTGGGATGATCGTTGTGCTTTCAATATCAAACAGAACGGTAACCGGTTTCTGCAAGCGCTAAAAACGTTTGACCAGGCAAAGAAGGGGGATGTCGATAGCGTGCATACCATCTCTTACAGGTTTTTATGCGAGTTTAATTTCTTTTCGGGGTAACTCTTTTAAATCACAGATTGGCAGATCACATTATTTTCTTATTAATAGCGATACCAATCATAGAGCCAATTACAACGCCAAGTGTATTTGCTCCAAAATCGAGCATTTCACCATATCTGTTCACATAAGGTTGTATAAGTTCAATAACTCCACCATACGTTATATATAGCGGCGCAAGCATTTTGATGCTTCTCACCCTGGCTAAAGAAGTTGGTAAAGCGAGTAGTAAGTATGCTATTAGATGATGTACTTTATCAGTGCCGGGAATCTCTGGAAGAGTCTGCAGAGGGGTCAATGAAAGGATACCAATTAGCACAGCAATCACAGCCGATACAGTGCAAGCGTGCTTATAAGAAAGATATTTCAATATCATCACTCACCGGGAACATAATAATTTGCTGTATCAAAGCAAGATGAAAACGTACAGGCCAGTCCATTTAGCTTTGTGTTCAGGATCCGTAATCTGGATCCTGAAAAGGGATCCAGTATCGAGTGGTTTTGAGCTTGCCGGTCTTGGCGAACACGCCAAGTTCGACAAGCTGCTTCAAATCTCTTGTCGTTGTTGCAATCGGGGATCCAGTTATCGACATATATTTCTTAGCACTCATGCCGCCATCCCAACCTTCGGCACCTTTCTTCAACATGCAATCTAAAACCTTCTCCTGGCGCTCGTTGATCTGGCCACGGATCCGGTCATAAAGTTTTGTCTTGTTGATCAGGAACTCCGTCAACCTCTGCGAGTGGTTGACGGCTTCCAGAGTGGTCTTGGAAAAGTAGTTAAGCCAAGAATTGATCGCCAGGCCGCCCTGAGTGGCCTCAAGCTGATTGTAGTATTCTTTCTTGGCGCCTTCGATTACATGTGACAGTGCGACTAAAGCAGGCTGCTTCAAACTCTGTGAGAGCGCTTTTTCACTGAGCGCCCGACCGATGCGACCATTGCCGTCTTCAAACGGATGGATCGAGACAAAGTAAAGATGGGTGACCCCTGCGCGCGTAAGCGCGGGAAGTGAGTTGGTTCCTCCTGGAGAGGTATCATTAAACCAATCGACAAAAGCGGCCATCTCTTCAGGTACTGAAGATGATGGTGGTGCCTCATAATGAACCTTCCATTTTCCAGGCCGACCGGAAACAACCTGCATAGGATCTTCGTGCGTTCTGTAACTGCCGATATCCTTTAAGTGGGCGTGGCCCTGCATGAGGCTTCTATGCCAGTTAAACATCGTTTCACGGGTAAGGGGTTCATCGAAGTGATGGTAAGCATCCACCATCATTTCAGTTATTCCTTTTTCTCCAGGAGGGATCTTCTGGCCGTCTGCTATCAGGCCGAAGTTTCGCCGCAAGGAGATACCAAGGCTTTCGCGGTCAAGAAGCTCCCCCTCGATTTTCGAGGTCTTCATAGCTTCTTCACTGATAAATTCTACTACAAGTTCTTTCTGATTGTTTTCATCGATGTGTGAAAATGCACCTAGAAGCTTCCCGGCTTCAAGCATAAACAGCTCTTCAGATTCATTGAGAGCTGAAGGGGAGTAGATGAATTCAGGCCAATTTTTTTTCTGCCAGTTCCAAGTCATGATTAGTAAACACTATTGGTATTAATCATAAATGCAACTATTAGTGATTAATAAAAAACAGGTTTATTAATCACTTAATCACAAGACCTTGTCTTGTTCTGCTGCCCTAGTGCGTATTATGGACAAACCTTTCCTCTCATTATGGTGCAATGTAGTCACTGGGTTGAATGGCCGCTTTTGGCCGGAGGCGCTCATTCGTCATAATGCTATAGGCTGATGAAGATGCCCGAAGGTCATTAAGGCCAAAGCAAATATGTGACCATTGCAATCTGGCTTTCGGAAGCGGAGAGGACATGTCTTGAAATCATCAGAGCACGATCCGGTTGGAAAGTTATCGATGGTTCGGTGAGTTGTGGAATCAAGAGTTGATGTTTGGTTGCGGGGCAGGGCTTTGACAAGCGTAAGCTTGAACGTGCTTGCTTTAGCAAGACGGCCCGAAGGGTGAGCAGCCTGCTGCGAATAACCTGCGACCTTTGTAGTCATTGTCTGATGGTGAAAGAAAAAGAGCCCGTAGCAATTAAACTACGAGCCCTTTTATTATTTGGTTGCGGGGGCCGGACTTGAACCGACGACCTTCGGGTTATGAGCCCGACGAGCTACCACTGCTCCACCCCGCGTCAATATTGTTACTCGACTTGAGCGCGGCGAACTATAGGGAGGGCTCCAATGAAGTCAACCCGGTTGAAACCAGATCTGTTGCCGGGTAACTGGCACTCTATTTTTGGTATGTCTCTTTAAAAGTCTCAATGAATACATCAAGGCTGGACTCCGGTAGCTCATTAATGCCAGCGGCGGCTTTTCTTCCACCTCCGGTCGGGAACTTCATACACAGTGTGTCTGCATGCTCTCTGTTACTTAAAGGAGCACGGACACTGACTCGAAGATACCCCTCTCCTGTTTCAGAAATGATTGCATGTGCATGGTGAGGGTTGTTGCGGGCGAGCTCATTTCCGAGCATGCCGGACGCTCTTCGTGCCCAGGGCATGTCGGGTAACAGGTATACTGCAATATCGTCATCTTCCAGATAGGGCGTGGATGTTCTTGCATGCGCCATATCCTCTGCATAACCATCAGAGAGCTGCTGAAAGGCAG
>WSZY01000114.1 GCA_013139875.1 Mariprofundaceae bacterium
GCTGAAGGTGATCGGCCGAAGAGAGGCGCTCTTCTCTATCGCCCTCTCCATCGGTGTCGCCCTGTTCTGCGCCTTTGTGATCCGCATGCTGCTTGAGGGCTCCCGCCTGATTTTATAGCCACGACCACAGAAAACTGAATGTCTGCTTCCGGTCAAAAACGGACATTCAGACATTGTCATAATTACCATAGGAACATGGCTATGAATGTGTATCAGCCAGCCAGTAAAATCCATATGCAGGAATGGCTAGTTGATCGTTGAATGTCGGCGGGCTTTCTCCTGTACAGAGATCCCTGACTCCATCGAGTTGAAAGAACCCCATCCGGCGCAGCATTTTCAAATCCAGATGTTGAGGTGATGCATCAAAATTGCCAATAACGAGAACCTTTGAGGATTCATGCTGATGATCAAAATGGGAAAAAGCCAGTAGATGTGGATTATTAACAGCCAGCAACTCACGACTGTTAAAATCAGCGAAGGCAGGAATCTCCTTGCGCACAGCGATCATCTTCTTCAGGCCTGAAAATATTCGCTGCTCAATAGTGCCAGGCTGTTTTCTCAGTTCAGCCTTGTCCCAATCAATCGTAGGCCGATGAATCCAGCGACTGTCATGACTTTTATGTTCATCCTGCTGATAAGAGTAGTCATTGAGCGTACCGATTTCATCACCATAATAGAGCAGCGGAATGCCCCCGAACGAGAGAATCATGCTATGCAGCAGCAGGATAATATTGATGGAAGCATCAATGGCCTCCTCATCACCGGATTCAAGTGCACTCTCCAACCCGACCAGTGAAGCCAGCGTTCCTGAGATGCGCGCATCTCCGGTTTTTTCATTCTGGGCGAAAGGACGTCCTCTCGCCGGTGAATCGGCGAAATTGCCGGTAAAGTAGTTGATAAGAAACCGACGGTGCGCGACAGGATCATAACCGCACAGACGGATATCCGTGTCATCAAACCCCAGACCAATGTCATCATGGCAGCGGATATAGTTCAGCCAGGTTGCGCGCTCGAGTTTATCCGGCAGGCTCCTGATACCTCTGTTCAGCAGATCGGTCTTTTTCGTGGCGACGGCATCCCAGAGCAGCGCCATAAAGGTGGCGTTATATGCAATTTCACACTCCTTGGCATTGATCGCATCTTCACCAAAATATTTTGTGACCTCCACCGGTGCCACGATGGCTTCGGCAATAAACAGCACCCCCGGAGCAGTAACCTGACAGCAGTCTTTGAAAAGCTGCAGAATCAGGTGAGCTTCCCGTTCATTCTGGCAGTTGCTGCCAATCTTCTTCCATAAAAAAGCCACTGCATCAAGCCGGACAATATCAGCGCCATGATTGGCCCAGTGGAAAATAATATCGAGCATCTCGATAAACACCGCAGGATTGCTGTAGTTCAAATCCCACTGGAAACTGTTGAACGATGTCATCACCCACTTGCCCATCGCCTCATCCCAGGTGAAGTTTCCGGGTGATGTTTCCGGAAAAATCTCAACCATCGTCTCTTCAAACATGTCCGGCATTTCTCTGTCGTCAAAGACATAGTAATAATCCTGATAGGCTTTCTCACCGTTACGGGCCCGCTGCGCCCATTCGTGCTCATCGGATGCATGGTTAAGAACAACGTCAAGCGTCAGCAGCATATTGCGCTTTCGCATGGCCGCTGCCAGCGCTTTGATATCCTCCAGAGAACCGATCCGCTCATCGACGCGGCGGAAATCGCGAACGGCATAACCGCCATCGCTCCTGCCTGGAGGGCAATCAAGCACAGGCATCACATGTAGCATATTTATGCCCAGCTCCTGCAGATAAGAGAGTTTGGCGTTAAGGCCCTTCAGATTTTCTGCAAATCCATCACTATAAAGAGCCATGCCTACCCATTGCTGGCTCAGGAACCAGTTATGGTCATTCTCTCTATCCAGATCCGGTTTTTTCAGGTTTTCTGGCCTGGCGATGTATTGCATGGCCATGGTTTCTACCAACTTCTGCATCTGCTCTCTGAAATCATCACGATCCCCATAGAGCAGGTGAAACAGGGAGTGGATAGAGTAGAAATTCGCACCCAGTCGGGTGTAAAAATACCTCATCCTCTCCTGACGCAGTATCTCCGGATTCAGTGCAAGCAGAATTTCATTCAGCAGAGAGTGTGAGACCTGTTCATACATATCCGTCTGCTCCCTATATAGCCCAGCCGTCGGTAAAACGGTGGTAAAAATCTCTATCCTGCGATGTCGCGCCTCTGATACCGACAATGGCGCTGGCAAACTGCTGTGCCCTCTGCATGGAAACATCCAGAGGCCAGTTCAACAAGCGCCCTGCCACCAGCACACTGCAAAACGCATCGCCTGCGCCAACCGTATCGGTTGTGGGCGAGATTGATTCGGGTGCAACCGAAATCCGACTCTCATCTGCAGATGATATAGCATTTGCCCCCGCCTCGCCGCCAGTCAGTACAATCTGTTCGGATACCAGATCTGCAAGCATCCGGATTCTCTCTGCGCCATCACTGGCTCCGGGATAGATATCAACAAGCTCCTGTTCATTGAGCTTTACCCAGTCGGCACCATTGATCATCTCCAGCACTGACTCCCTCTGCCACCATGGTGGACGCAGATTAACATCGACAAAGAGAGGGCAGCCTGCACAGCCGCTTTTAAGTCTGTTCAGAGCCGTTGCTGAGCTCTGGTGACGCAGTGCCAGCGAACCGTGATAGAGCAGCCATTTTCCGTCCAGCCGTGGTATTAACGCTGCATCAATAAAGTCATAGGCCACTTCATCAACAATCTCATAAGCCGGTTCGTCGTCCTGAAAAGTAACCTGCACCATTCCGGTCGGGTGGGTACTATCTGTCTGCATCCCTGAGCAATCCATGCCCCACTTCTGCATCGCCTCCTGCACCCTGCCACCCAGTTCATCGTTGCCAATACGCGAAATCATCAGCGGCCTCAGGCCAAACGCATGCAGATGCCAGGCGACATTGAAGGGAGCCCCTCCCAGTACAGCCGTACCATCCGGGAAATGATCAAACAGAACCTCGCCGAAAATCAGTGGACGCATCTTC
>WSZY01000226.1 GCA_013139875.1 Mariprofundaceae bacterium
AGATGGATCAGGTGCTGGAAGAGATTCCACGTGTACGAAAAGATTTCGGTTACCCTCCTCTGGTCACGCCTACCAGTCAGATTGTTGGCACCCAGGCTGTTCTTAATGTCATCTCCGGCAAGAAGTACAAAGTGATCACCAGTGAGACCAAGGGCTACCTGCAGGGTATGTATGGCAAAGCACTGGGAGAGATCGATGAGGATGTACGCAAGCTGGCGCTGGGTGATGAAGAACCGATCACAGTGCGTCCTGCAGATCTGCTCGTCGATGAGTTGGATGCACTGACCCGTGACGTTGGCGATAAGGCAAAATCAGTCGAGGATGTGCTCTCCTACGCTATGTTTCCAACCATTGCTCTCGAGTTCTTTGAGGAGCGTGAATCGGGTGAATTCAAACCTGAACCTCTGGATGAAATTCCGGCAGATCTTCCGGCAACAGCTTCTGCACCGGGGTTGGCTCCTACCGAGTTCAACATCACTATTCACGGTGAAGAGTATCACATCAAGATTGAGGGCTCAGGCCATACCAATGATGATGATCTGAAGCCATATTATGTGAAAGTTGATGATGTGCTTGAAGAGGTGTTTGTGGAGACACTGACAGAGATCGTACCGACACTGGATGGTCGCTCTATCGATTCAGGCAAGGCCTCCAAAGGTTCCAAACGTCCGAAGGCAACCAAGGACAGCGATGTCACCTCACCGATGCCGGGTCGTATTGTCTCCATCAATGTCTCCAAAGGTGACAACGTTAATGCCGGTGACACTGTGATTACAGTTGAAGCGATGAAGATGGAAAACCCTGTGCATGCACCTGTATCGGGCAAAGTAATAGCCATCTATGTCTCCGAAGGTGACAGCGTCAATCCGGACGAATGCCTGATTGAGATCGAATAGAGCCTGCGAGACAGCCTCAGGCAGTTGCTCTGAAGTGGTTCCTGTCGCCTGGGACTCTATTAGCGGGTTAATTCTGAACGTCCGCTTTCGGCATTCGATAAATTTAAGTTAAATTGAGACTGATCCTGTTAATTGCTTATAACCAATTTTCCTTGAACATTGCCTTTAGCAAAATATCGAAAAGCATCAGCTGTCTCACTTAATGGGTAACACCTATCTATCACAGGTTTTACTTTACCGTCCTCAACAAGCTCTATCACTTTGGACAAGCCCTTGTTGGACTTATGCAACAACAGGCCCATTTTTTTGCTACTCGTCATTGAAACGAACGTGCCCAAAAACAGGAATTTGTTTGCTAGTCCCGAGGAGCCACCAACCATGAGAAATGTTCCTTTTGAATTTAAAGCTCGCTTATAGTCAAAAAAAGAGTGGTATGCTGAAAAATCAAGAATAAGGTCATAGGTCTGGCCATTTTTGGTGTAGTTTTCCTGTGTGTAATCAATGACATGGTCTGCGCCGAGTGAACGCATCATCTCCAATTTGCTTGTGCTATCCACGGCTGTCACTTCAGCCCCATATAATTTGGCTATCTGTATTGCAAATGTGCCCGCGCCACCACCTGCACCATTGATCAAAACTTTCTGACCATGGCGAACATGCCCTTTGTCGACAAGGCCCTGTAGAGCCAGGAGTGCCGCTTGGGGTATCGATGCTGCTTGTTCGTAGCTCATGCTTGCCGGTTTCAGTGCTAATGCATCTTCAGGAGCACAGAGGTACTCGGCAAAGCCGCCCCAACCACATCTGGACAGATCCCCGAACACCTTATCACCTACCTGAAACTGTTTTACACGCTTACCAACTGCTTCAACATTACCTGCGATATCACAGCCGAGAATGTTGATTTTCTTTGGCTTTAGAATCCCAAACACCAGACGATTCACAAATGGCGTTCCCCTCAAAAGTTCCCAGTCCCATGAATTGATGGATGCGGCATGAACTTTTACCAACACTTCATTTTCTTTGGGAACAGGTTTATCTACCTCTTTAAGCTGAAGAACATCCGGTAATCCGTATTTTGTAAATACAACCGCCTTCATAAACCTTCTCCATGATTACTTTAATCGAATCATTTAAAGTTTAGTTCAAGAGTAAAGGTTGTGCGAACGTCTGAGACCACCGCCGAAAGCAGACGTTCAAATAAAACACAAAAAGAAAAGGAGCCTTCCGGCCAACTTCGGTCATTCGTTACAGTAACGTGTCTAGAAATTTAGTGGCGATTCAAAGGTCATCGGTTAAGTAGATCCTTTATCATTTAATTTTCTCTAAGAAGATAGCTATCCCCTCTTTAAAGTGTTCAATCATCTTAGCTTCTTTAGGATATGCGTGGTTACTTGTGATATCCATATCACCAGTTTGATAATCAACCTGTCCAATAATCCAGTTACCTAACTGAGCATTTACTTTAAGCTGGATAGACGTATCTCTTTTATATTTTTTAGATGTTAGATATAGGGCATAAAAATCTTCAGTAATATCATTTACTGTAAAACCAGCTATATAATCTTTTTTGTGTGTTTCAGGCATTTAGGGCTTCTCCATATTCATATGAATGTTTGATCAAAATATCATTAGTCCAGCCTAACATAGTAAGTTTTTTATAAGCTGTATATTACGGTTCAAAGTAACCACCCTTAATAGTTATAGGTAACCTTCATAAAGGAGTTAAAGTTGAGTGTCCGCTTTTGGCCGAAAGCAGACACTCAGTTAATTTTGAACACCAAAGAAAAAGGCCACCCGTTAAGGATGGCCTGATAATTTCATACAGTGTGGTTAGCCGCGAGGCAGAAAAGTTGCCGGATTAAGCGCCTTGCCGTTACGGCGAACCTCATAATGAAGATGTGGCCCTGTTGAGCGGCCTGACGAGCCGACACGGCCAACCAGTTGACTGTCACTCACCTCATCACCCACTTTTACAGCCAGGCTGGAGAGATGCCCATAGCGCGTTTTGTATCCGTAGCCGTGCTCAATATCGACCATATATCCAAAGTCTTTCATCTTACCCGCAAAGGTAACAATACCCCGGCTGGTAGAGAGCACCGGTGCACCGAAACGGTTGGCAATATCTACACCCCTGTGGACAGCACGTTCACCGGTGAACGGGTCAGCACGCATACCGAAGCGGGAGCTAAGCCAGCCACCCTCACTCGGCCATGCATGGGGCTTCGCATTCTTCTCAATCCGGTCACCCTGCAGAAGGTAGTCAATTGCAGCCAGCTGCGTATCAAGATTGGAGAGTCTGGTTGAGATATGCTGCATATGATCACTGAGTCCAATTTT
>WSZY01000188.1 GCA_013139875.1 Mariprofundaceae bacterium
ATTGTCCTCATCTGCTCAAGGGCTTCCAATGCTGCCTGCTCATTTGCAGGAATAGTGGATGCCAGACCATCAAAAAACGGTGCGAGCATCTGCTCTACAAAAGCGTGGATATCCACACCCTGAGAGCCTGCGCCAGCCAGCAACGCAGCCATAACAGCTATGAACAGGCTCAAAGCAAGTTGCTGTGCACTTCGGCCCATGCCATCCAATTTTCCCATCGTGGCAGCAGCCACGGCCGGAAGAAGTGCATAGAGGAGCAGAAAAACCATACCGTTCATCAGGCTGAAGTCTGTGACCAGGGTAACTGCCAGTGCGGCAATAACTGCAACCTGAAGAGCATAGATTAGCCCTCCGCCGAACATCACCAGCGCAAACAGCACCGGGGTCAGCATATGTAGTATAAACCCAACCAGTAACACCAGCGTTGCCAGCATCGGAGTGTCTGACAGGCCAACGCCCAGGATCACAGCGCTGAACATCAGTACAGCCAGAGCTGCACATGGTATCCGGTGGGTCAGAATAAACTGAGCCGCCGGAGAGAGGGTACGTGCCTGATCTGTCATTCTGCAGTTATTCCCTTAACAGGTTTAAGATGCAGACGTCTCTGCCTATCAATCGTGATGCAGAGGGGTGAAAGCGAGCACTGCCAGAATACGGGCGCGCTTGATCGCCGTGGTCAGCCCACGCTGATGCTTGGCACAGGTACCGGTCACACGGGACGGTACAATCTTGTGACGCTCCGTAATGAACTGGGCTAGCAGAGACGGATCTTTGTGATCAATCTTCAAGCTCTTGTCTGCACAGAATTTACAGAACTTACGGCGACGCTGGAAGCGACCACCACCACCCTGACGGCGAGGACGATCACCACCACGGGATCCCGGGCGATCACCACTGCGAGGTGCCGGACGATCACCACTGCGAGGCGCCGGACGGTCACCACTGCGAGGTGCAGGACGGTCGCTACTGCGAGGTGCAGGACGGTCGCTACTGCCGGATGCAGTCGTAGCTTCTTTTGTTGCACTCTCTTTTGTTGTCACTTCTTCACTCATTATTATCTCTCCTGGTGAGATTCAATTTTTACGGGATGGCATGCATCCACCCAAATTTCTACCTGTCCCCAGTGCTGTTCTCCATCGCGACTGTAGTAGCGGCGGCGAAGTGAGCCCTCAATGCTGACCTCTTCTCCCTGATGTTCCAGCAGTAGCTCTGCTATGGTACCCAGGGCACGAAGTGGCATCGGTTGCTCATCCAGCATCTGAGCCCTTGCCGGGCCAAGATGGGGGCGATGGATGGTGAGCGAGGCGATAACCGCCATGCTGCCATCCGGTGTCCAGCGCTGACGGATATCTTCCAATCTGCCAGTCATCCGGACACGGTTTTGATCAGCTTCCGGCTTCCTCACCGGAAGTTTTAGCAGACTCTGCCTTTGTCTTTTTGGCAGCAGGAGCCTCGGCAGCAGCTTCAGTAGCTTCTACTTTTGCTTCTTCAGCAGCAGGAGCCTCGGCAGCAGCTTCAGTAGCTTCTGCTTTTGCTTCTTCAGTAGCAGGAGTCTCATCATCACCCTTCTCTTCCTGAGCGGCTGCAGTTGATCTGCGACGAACCAATGGAGATGGCTCATCAGAAAGCTCGGTCAGTCTTGTGGTCAGGAAACGCATGATGCGCTCGTCCAGGCGGATTGCCTGTTCAAGAGTCTCTACTGCCTTCGGCTCACCGTCGGTAACCAGCATGACATAGTGGCCACGTTTACGTTTGGTGATGCTGTATGCCAATGGGCGTGAGCCCCAGTATTCGCGCTTAACGATACGGCCACCGGCCTTCTCTACACGCTCAACAAAATTGTCTGTAATGGATTCTGTGTTTTCCTGAGATACATCAGGGTTCACAATGAAAATAGTTTCGTAATACACGGCGCTCCTCTTGGGGTACTAATAGTACGCTTCAGCATGTTTGCGCATCTGAAGCAAGGTATTATGTTATCTAATCTCTGTCTGACGCAGTTGCCCACGAAAGAGCGCGGCACTATACGTCCGCACTTAAGCGAATGCAATAAATCGATGGTTTAATTGTTTTTGTCCTTTCTTGATTCGGCACATCCTGTGCCTCAGGACTAATCCCGCCTTGTAGGCGTCCAAATCAGCTCTCCTGCTGATTTGTGCTTGCCCACAAAAGGTAGAAACCATTTGGACGGCTGTAAGCCGCCCGCAGGGAGAGAGGCATGGATGCCTCGAATCAAAGAAACAAACTGACAAATCGGCAAGAGGTTCGATTTATCCCCCTTTCCACCCATGGATGGGTGGCTTTAGTAAGCATTTGGAAATCGTAATTTTCAAATGCGGTAAAAGGTGAAGGGCAGGAGCCCGAAACCATATCAATAAATCCCTTTTGCGGATCAAACAATCATCCTGAGACACGCCTGATGGCTGCTCTTCTCAGCCTCTCTCCAAACTCGGCATGTTCGTGTGCCGCTTTGATAATGGATTCGACCGGGAAGGCCACAGCTTCCAGATTTGACTCGGCAATAACGCTGGCAATGGGAGGGCTCATACCAATCGCCGAGATCTCGCCGGCAACATCACCGGCTTCCAGCTCTCCTGCCACTGTACCGTTCATGATGGCCGTGGCCTGCCCTTTCAGTAACAGGTAGAGAAAGTGGTTGGGCTCATCCTCTTCGATCAGAAGCTCACCGGTGTTGAAGCTCATCACTGAACTCTCTGCAATCAGTTTTTCCCGTGCCTCCTGTGGGAGCGGGGTGAGGAGTGGCTGCACCTCAATCAGTGCATTTAACTCTTTTGGAATTGGCTTGCTGACTGGCATATCTTTTTCCCCTTCCGATGTGACTCTGACCTGATTACAGTCATATTAAAACCGAAAGCTGCCTGTTTGCGAGTGTGTCAGATCACATTTCGTGCAAAAAAAGAGCGCTCTGTCTTGTCGTTATGCTGTAAGCTGCGTAAGCTGCCGCGTTTTTCGCAATTGAACATGGAACTGTAAGTGAGGCCAATAATGAAAGGCAAATTGAAATATGAAGGCAAAGGGAAAGCTCTCTACGCGACTGAAACCGATGGTGAGCTGATTCAGCTGTTCAAAGATGATGCCACTGCTTTTGATGGTAAGAAGCATGATGTGATCGCTGAGAAGGGCGAGTTGAACTGTGCGATCTCTTCATGGTTCTTTGAGCGGCTTCAGGAAGCAGGCATTAAAACCCACTATGTGAAGCGTGAAGGCCGCGTTGAGATGCGCATCAAAGAGCTTGAGATGATGCCGGTTGAGGTGGTGGTTCGTAATGTGGCCGCGGGTTCCATTTGCAGACGCCTGGGCCT
>WSZY01000148.1 GCA_013139875.1 Mariprofundaceae bacterium
ATGGTTGCTTCGCCGGAAAATAATCTCCGGGCGAACGTAGATGTTGTTGTCTCCATGCAGGCCATGGCCCGGAAACGGGTCAAGGCGGTGCATACGTGCCCGTGCCCGATCGAGTTCATCGAAAGAGCACTCCAGCAGGCCGATCAGAACATCATCCGGCTCAAACAGTGCATCGGAGAAGTGAAGCAGCATACGCCGAACCAGCCTGCTGGCATCATCGTTGTCATTCAGCTGCAGCAGCAGGCATTCAATAAGATCCCGTGCACCAATCCCTGCCGGTTCAAGCTCCTGAATCACGGCCTCGAGCACCGTGATCACGGCCTCCGCACTGCTATCCGACGCAGCGGCCACCTCATGCGGGTCGGTGCGGAAGTAGCCATCATCTTCGAGTGAGTCGATCAGTACATGGGCAATGGTACGCTCCTGATCACTCATCGGTTCCCGGTCAACCTGCTCATGCAGCGAGGCGCTCAGGCTAAGCTCTTCCTCAATCTGGACATCATGATCCGGAAGGGTATCGCGGCTGGAGGAGGTGTACATTACCTCCCAGCGGTCGTCTCCCTGCTCCTGCCACGTCTCTTTGCTCTCCGCCTCTTCACTGTCACTCTCAGCAGGTTCAAGCGTGGAGACTTCAGGCTCCTGCTCCTGTTCAAGAAGCGGATTGCTCTCCAGGCACTCCTCCAGATAGGCGTCCAGTTCGAGAGAGTTCATGGCCAGAATCTTCAGGCTCTGGGTGAGCTGTGGAGCCAGCGCCAGACGCTGACCCAGCTTCTGAGCGAGTTTGGTTTGTACATGGAGCCCGGCCATTTAGTGGGTTACACCGCCGGGTAGAGAGTCAGTCAGCCTTAACATGCTGAAGTCATAAACAGATTTAAACATCCGTACCGTAGTTATATACCAGATCTTTATGCTTCACAAGGCCGGCTTTCTGCCTCAGGCGTTGTCGACCTTGAATGGAGCCAGCAGCCCGGCAAGTTCACCGGACTCCTCCATTTCGGTGACGATATCGCAGCCACCGACAAATTCACCCTTCACGTAGAGCTGGGGGATGGTAGGCCAGTCACTGTAGACCTTGATGCCTTCACGAATGGCAGGGTCCAGCAGCACATTCACGGCTGTGCAGGCAACACCGTGATGATTAATAATAGCGGTTACGCGCTGGGAGAAACCGCACTGTGGAAACTGGGGTGTCCCCTTCATAAACAGAACAATGTCATGTTCATGAACAAGTTTATCAAGCTGCTGCTGAATTGTGTCAGTCATATATCGAACTCCTTATTTGTGAATCCATAAAAATCTATTCATGGCCTCGAGGTGATTATAATTGCGTCCTTACTCTGCCCGGGTTTTCAAAGCCAGCGCATGAATTGCTTCCCGCATATGCTCACCCATGGCCGCATAAACCATCTGATGCTGGGCAATCCGGGACTTGCCGGAAAAGCTGGGTGATACAACTTCCATTTCAAAATGGTCATCACCGGAGAAGAGTTTCACCTCAACTGTCGCATCCGGAAGATGGGCAAGCACAAGCTCACGCAGATGATCGGGATTGATGTCGTTTGCCATAAATAAACCTGTCCGTGAAGCTAAAATGGTGGGCTCACCAGGACTCGAACCTGGAACCAACCGGTTATGAGCCGGTAGCGCTAACCAATTGCGCCATGAGCCCGAGGTTGCGCACATTACTGCGATATCTTTTGCGAGGCAAACCTATCTAACATAGGATGGCGGAAATTGTGAAACAGGAACAGGGGCATCCTGCCCATGTTCTTACAGGCAAAGCCAGAAGTGCCATTTTGTCTTTGCTCACAAAATTAATAGGTTACACGGTTAATCTTGGCGGCCTTCCCATAGGCCGCACGGCGACTTTTGTTTGCAGAAGCGCCCTCAGGAGCAAATAAATTACAGTATGAAATTCGAAGAACTTAACCTTGCCGAGCCACTTCAGAGGGCTATTAATGACCTGGGCTTTACCGAACTGACGGCTGTCCAGGAGAGAGCCCTGCCGATAACACTGGCTGGCCGCGATGTTGCCGGGCAGGGGCGAACCGGTACAGGAAAGACCGCCGCATTCCTGATTACCGCGCTTAACCGGCTGCTGACCGAGCCACCGAAAAAGGGGCGTGGAAAAAAGCATCCGAGGGCACTGGTCATTGCACCAACGCGCGAACTGGTGGTGCAGATCTCCGATGATGCAAAAAAACTGGTCAAGTACACTGACCTTAAGCTGCACACCGTATTTGGCGGCGTTGATTATGAGAAGCAGCGACTGGCATTTGATGATGGAGTCGACATTCTGGTCGGTACGCCGGGACGTTTGATCGACTATCTGAAAAAGGGTTGTTACTCGCTGAGCCTCTGTGAGATGCTGGTGATAGATGAAGCTGACCGTATGTTTGACCTTGGTTTTATCAAGGATCTCCGCTTTATGATGCGCCGCCTGCCTAAATACAATGAACGTCAGTCGCTGATGTTTTCTGCCACCCTTTCACATCGGGTACTGGAGCTTGCCTATGATCATATGAATGATCCGGTGAAGTTGCGTGCTGAAGAGGGGAGCCTGACAGCCGATGGTATTGTGGAGTCTCTCTATCACACGGCCATGGAGGAGAAGTTTCCGCTGCTCATACACATATTGCGTGAGCAGGATGTTGAGCGTGGCATGATCTTTATTAATCAGAAGCGAACCGGTGAAAAGGTAGCCCGGAACCTGGCTCGCTACGGCTTTGATGTAGGCATTCTCTCCGGCGATGTCCGGCAGAAGAAGCGGATGCGGATTCTTGAGGACTTTTCAAAGGGGAAATTGCATCTGCTGGTGGCTACCGATGTGGCAAGTCGCGGGCTGCATATTGACGGCGTCACCCACGTCTTCAACTACGATCTGCCGGATGACGCTGAGAACTACGTGCACCGAATTGGCCGTACCGCACGTGCCGGTGCTAAAGGGGTGGCAATCTCTTTTGCCTGTGAGCATTTCTGCTTTGGTGTTCCGGATATTGAGGCCTATATCAAACGTCCGATTCCCTTAAAGCATATCGAACTTGAATGGCTTGAGATTGGTAAGCCCACTACTCCCGGTGCAGTTGCAGAGGGGCTGGGCAAGGAAGATCGTGAGCAGCCTCGCCCGAACGGCAGGGGAGGCAAACCAGGGCGTCCGGGCGGCGGCAATCGCAGGCACAGAGGTCCATCCAGGTAGCAACCCCTGACGGGGCCTCGGTAGCTTCCC
>WSZY01000185.1 GCA_013139875.1 Mariprofundaceae bacterium
CCTCCCCGCCACTTCTCCTGGCGTATCCGGGGCAACAGCCTGACATGGGCCATCTCTGAAGATGATACGTTGAAACAGAACTTCGATCTGATTATCGCCACATCCATGACCGATCTCTCAGCACTCAAAGGGATGCGACCATCACTGGCAACGGTATCAACCCTGCTCTATTTTCATGAGAACCAGTTTGCCTACCCCGAAAGCGGCATGGAACACCACTCCATCGAGCCAAAAATCACTTCGATCTACGCAGCGATATCGGCCACCCACATCGCCTTCAACAGTGACTACAATCGAAAGACATTCCTTCAGGGCAGTCGGATGCTTCTGAACAAAATGCCTGATCATGATCCACCCGGAATTGATGCCCTGCTGATGCAGAAGAGCTGCATCCTTCCGGTGCCCCTGAATGATTCACTCTTTCAAACAGGAGAACAGAAACAAGACGGGCCATTCACGATTTTATGGAATCACCGCTGGGAGTATGACAAGGCTCCGGAGCGTTTCTTCTCGGCACTCTCCATGCTGAAACAGAAGGAGATCAGCTTTTCGGTGAATATCGTGGGACAGCGCTTTCGCAGAACCCCGGCTGTTTTTGATCGGATGAGAGAAGAACTCTCCGGCCATATCGGGGCCTGGGGATATATTGAAGAGAGAGCGGAGTACATGGCTCTCATCCGGCAATCCCATGTGGTGGTATCTACAGCACTTCATGATTTTCAGGGGCTGGGCATTCTTGAAGCCACAGCTGCAGGCTGCATTCCATGTGTGCCGGATCGACTGGCCTACCGGGAGTATATCCCTGATCGGTTTCGTTTCACTTCATCCCCGGATTGTGCCGAAACAGAGAGTGAGGCACTGGCCCTCCGTCTTATGGAGCTTGCTGAACTTCATCAAGCAGGGAGGCTTCCGCTGGCCCCGGACATCTCATCCCTGAGCTGGAAAGCGATGCGGCAGCGATACAGCACACTGATCGACAACATCCTGGCCAGCTGAAGAACAGAAGGGGTTTTTCCTACTCGGCTACCGGTCTCAGGGGTACGGCATAGGTGACCCCGGCATTCTGTATAATTTGATTGATCGCAAGATTCAGATCGGCAATAACCTTTTTGCTTTCATCAAGAACAGTGGTGTCGATCAGGGTCTGGACGGTGACTTCGAAGCCGAACTCCCCAATATTGTTCAGCGTGATTCGGCAAATAGAATCATCAACACGTTCATCCTTTTCCAGAAGCGTGCGGATGCTGGCCGTAATCTGTTCGATCTTCTTTTTTGGTGTTTTGTGTTCCAGATAGAGTGTCCGTAAAAAATGGAACCTGTCACGCAGAGAGAAGTTTTCGATAGTACCGGCTGCAAGCTGCCCATTGGGGACAAACACGACGGATCGATCAAGCGTGCGTACCTGCGTGGCCCAAAAGCCGATCTCTTCAATGCTGCCTTCAACCCCCCCTCCGAGTGAGCACCAGTCTCCTATCTTGATGGGTGAGGTCGCATAAATGGTAATGGTTCCTATCAGGTTCTCCAAAGACTTCTGGGCACCCAGTGCAAAAGCCAGGCCGCCAATGCCAAGGCCTGCCAACAGTGCTGAAATATCATAACCAACACTGCTTAACCATACCAGAAGGGCTATAATGCCTATCAGATACTTTACCAGTGTCGCAATGGGCCGGAGCAGTATTTCATCAGCTTTCTCGGCACCTTTTAATTTTAACCGGTATGTCCAGTAATCCTGCAGAATATTGGCTGCTTTAATCAAAAACCAACTAATAATAAGCAGCCTAAAAGTACCGGCTTCAGTAATTGCTCGTGCTTCCGAACTCAAGTGAAAGTATGTTATAAAGAGAGAATGCGCCAGATAAATAATAAGTATTAGACGCACCGGGCCATTAACGAAAGCATGCATACGGTTCGTGAACTTGATTTTCCTTCTGTCAACGAGGAACAGCAGCAGTTTACAGACAGGATAGATAACTGTAATACTTATCAGCAGGATTATAAGCGCCATAACCCAGAGCCAGGACTCTATATCAAACAACCTGAAAGAGGGGGTATACTTGGCAAAAAACTCTTCAAACTGATTGTAGCCATAGAGTTCGTAAAGTTTGGGTATATCAGCCACCGTCTTGTTGGAAAACTTCCAGATCATATGTCCTTTTCCATCCGGTACGCGCTGGTAGAGAATGTTGTAGGTGCGACCACCCCGCTTCTCATGCGGAATGACTTCAACCAGGTCACGGTAGGCTTGCAGGCCATCATTTAAGCGCCCTTTCTCATCTTTACTTAAGGCTCTGTCCCTCGAGAGCTTCTGATCCAGGACAATCTTAAGCTTTTTCGCCAGTTTCTCTCCACTGCTATTGGCCATAGACTTTGGTAGAAATCGCATATCAAGGTATTTGGCGGCTTTTTCAAAATCGCCCTCTTTGGCTGCATCCAAAAAAGCATTGAAGCTGCTGCTAGGGGTGTTCCGTAACAATTCATCACGAAAACGGCGTGACTTACTCTCTT
>WSZY01000132.1 GCA_013139875.1 Mariprofundaceae bacterium
GTAAGTTTTTCTGGGCGGATGGTGACCGTTATGAAGGTGAATTCGTAGATGACAGCAGGACCGGAAGAGGCAAATTTTTCTGGGCGGATGGTGACCGTTACGAAGGTGACTTCCTGGATGATAAAAGGACCGGAAGAGGCAAGTTTTTCTGGGCGGATGGTGACCGTTATGAAGGCGACTTTGTAGATGACAAGAGGGAGGGGATGGGGAATCTCTTCTGGGCGAACGGTGACCGTTATGAAGGTGACTTCGCAGATAGCAGTAGAACCGGCAGGGGCAAATTCTTCTGGGCGAACGGTGACCGTTATGAAGGTGACTTCGTAGACAGTTACAGAACCGGCAGGGGTAAATTCTTCTGGGTAAACGGTGACCGTTATGAAGGTAATTTCCTGGATGACAGGAGAACCGGTAGTGGTAAATTTTTCTTTGCAAATGGTGACCGTTATGAAGGTGATTTCGTAGATGGTGATATGACAGGGATAGGTCACATCTTCTGGACGAATGGTGACCGTTATGAGGGTGGCTTCAGAGGCGGCGAACTCTATGGGTATGGCACGTACACCTATAAAAAAGGTCAGACCAGTATCTGGAAGGATGGCAAGCCGGTCGATTAAGCGGACTCTCATCAGTTCCGCAGCCACCCGTGAGTGTCTTTAGTCGGAGATGCTCACCACTGTCCGCTTCGGATCAAAAACAGATATTCCCGGTTCAGCTAACGAGAGCGGCCGCCCCCAGAAGTCCTGCACTGTCATCCAGTGTGGAGCGTAGAACGCTGACCCTGCCCTTTAACGGCGGGATCAGGTTGGCATCCAGCGAGCTGATGATAGCAGGGTGAAGGAGGGGCCATGCACCGGTAACTCCGCCACTGATGGTGATGGTGTGAATATCCAGAAGCTTGGTGGCTTCAGCAATTGCCATGCCCAGGCAGTGCCCTGCACTTTCAATGATCCTGATCGCCTGACTGTCACCCTTACAGGCACGCTCATAGATATCTCTGGCATCAGTCTGAATACCGGAGAGTTCAAAGTATCGTTCACTGACAGCGGTTGCTGATGCATAGGCTTCAACACATCCGCTGCCACCACAACCACAACTTCTGGGAGAATCGCTGTTTACAACACGCAGGTGGCCGAACTCCATCGCCATGCCACCTTCACCGGTGTAGGGAGTATTGTTTAAAATAAGGCCGCCGCCAATGCCGGTACCGAGTGTGATATGGAGCAGGTTGGAGTGGCCTTTTCCGGCTCCGAAACGGTGTTCACCGATGGCTGCGCATAGCGCATCATTCTGTATGCTGACCGGGATATTCACTGCTGCAGACAGCTTCCCGGCCAGATTAACATTGTGGAGTTGTGGCAGATTTGGTGACGATACGAGTATGCCTGAACTGCCGGAGAAGAAGCCGGGAAAACCGATGCCGATAGCGGATATGGAACCGTGTTTCCTGATGATTTCATCAAAGAGCGCTGATAATTTCTCAATCAGCTCATTTTCTGAAACATCCCTGTCGCCCAGAGAGATCCGGGAGCGTAACTCCTGGACTATTTCACCATGACTGGTGATCACTGCACTGCGAATATTGGTGCCACCAACGTCTGCCGCCAGAATCATGTTTTAGTCAGCGCCTTGTAGAGTTTAAGATATTGGGCAGCAGAAGCATCCCATGAAGAGTCGCGTTTCAGTGCGTTGGAGCGAATACGGGACCAGATTCGGGGTGTGCGGAAGAGTGCGCATGCCTGTTTGACCGCATCATCAAATGCTCTAGGCGTGGCTCTGGTGAAGTGGATGCCGGTTGCCCTGGTTTTGGAACTGCCATAGTCGATGACAGTATCCTTAAGTCCACCTGTGGCACGTACCACCGGCACAGCGCCGTAACGCATGGCCATCAGTTGCCCAAGCCCGCAGGGCTCAAAGCGTGATGGCATCAGAAAGATATCTCCCCCGGCATAGATCTGGCGGGCCAGGGCTTCATTAAAGCCACGGAAGAAGTACATCTGTTTTGGGTGCCGGGCTGCCAGATCCTTTAATGCATGCTCATTTTTCCTGTCACCGGAGCCCAGCACTGCCAGTTGGTAACCGCGCTTAATCCATTTCTCAGCGTTGGCCAGAAACAGATCAATGCCTTTCTGTTCAGCCAATCGCGAGATCAGTGTGAGCAGAGGTGTATCGGCTGAGGTTTCAAAGCCACAATGCTTCTGCAGCGCCTTTTTGCACTTTTTCTTACCGGCAACCTTTCCGGGGCCGTAACCGGCTTCAATAAAACTGTCGGCAGCCGGATTCCACTCATCAATATTGAGCCCGTTTACAATGCCGGAGAGTTTGAACGCATGGATCTGAAGAAAGCCTTCCAGTTCACAGCCATACTCAACGGTTAAAATCTCCTCAGCATAGGATGGGCTGACGGTGGTGATGGCGTCAGTGGACTCGATGGCTGCTTTCATGCAATTGATCTGACCGTGAAATTCGAAGCCGGCAGGATGAAAATGGTGTGATGGAATACCCAGCCTGTGAATCCAGTCAGCCGGAAAGTTCCCCTGATAGGCGAGATTATGGATGGTGTAGACCGTTTTGGCATGGGCAATGTTACTATGATGCTGATACTGGGTCTTCAGCAGCAGTGAAACCATGCCGGTCTGCCAGTCATGGCAGTGAATAATGTCTACCTTCCTGCCAAGCCCATCGGCTGCTTCCAGGGCTACGCGATCAAAAAGAAAGAAGCGGAGCAGGTTGTCTTCATAGGCACCGCCCGGCGGGCCATAGAGCTCATCTCTGGCATAGAGCTCATCCTGTTCAACAAGAATGAAGTCGAGTCCGTCAACTTTTGCACTGTGAAGCGGGCAGTGCCGCTGAACACCATCGGCCCACATCTCGATAACACGGCCGGTTTCTCTGGTTTTAATGCCTGCCCTGGCCAGGTGGCGACGATAGAAGGGGAGAATAACTGTGACCTGATGCTTCAGCTTTTTCAGAGCGTGGGGTAGTGAACCGGTAACGTCGGCCAGACCTCCTGTTTTTGCCAGAGGGGTGGCCTCTGATGCAATAAAAACAATGTTGAGTCCGGCCATTTGTTCCTCCTGAATAATGTGGAACATAATAACCGCGAAACGAAAGTTTGTCAGGCTTGTAGAGTTTGAACTAGGGTAGGGTGATGTCAAAAATTGTTGTACGTGATAAAAGTGGTGAACATGGTCATGCTATTGAGAGCACCTCTTCAATAGGCCGCCATCCCCGCTCTACCATCTGCCTGCATGATGCGCTTGTTTCAAAAAGGCATGCCATCATTCATCAGGTGGCAGGAGAGTATACCTACGAAGATCTCGATAGTGCCAACGGCTCATTTCTTGATGGCGTACGAATCACCAAACATAAACTGCAGGATGGCGATGAGATTACTCTTGGGAAGGTGACGCTGACGTTTCAGGCTAAGTCCGAAGAGGAGAAACTGGCCACTCTTGTTAATATTTCACAGGTTTCTGATATCAGTCAGGTGCATGATCGTATTGATGTGGGGGCAGTGGAGCAGTTCCTGCCTGAGCGTCAGGTGACCGATCTTGGTCTGCTGCGTACTGATTATGAGAAACTGAGACTTGGCCATGAACTGCTGCAGCATATCGGACTGGGCACCAGCATCACCCTGGTACTTGAACAGGTCTCCAATGAGATGCTGCGAATCTTCAATGCCGGGCGTTGCGTAATTCTGCTACTCAATCCATCTACAGGAAAGCTGATCCCCAAAGTGGTGCACACGATGGATGGTGTTGAGGATCAGACGAGTGTCTCCGCGTCAGTGCTGAAGGAGGTGCAGGAGACAAGGTCTGCACTGCTCCTTACCGATACCAGCAGTGATGAGCGCTTTTCAGAAGCCGCCTCACTGGTTATGCAGGGCATCCGTTCAGTGATGTGCGCTCCCATTATGCATGATGGCGAATTCTTTGGTGTGGTGCATATGGATGGACAGGAGGGAGCAGCCAC
>WSZY01000061.1 GCA_013139875.1 Mariprofundaceae bacterium
GCAGCCCTTCCGGCAGATCCTTGCTTACACCACCGGGGCGGAAGTACGCCGCATGCATGCGTGCGCCACTTACCTCTTCATAATAATCAAAAATATCTTCGCGCTCACGGAAGCAGTAAAGAAAGACGGTCATCGCCCCGATATCCAGTGCAGCAGCACCCAGCCAGAGGCAGTGGTTAAGAATACGGGTCAACTCGGCAAACATCACCCGGATATACTGCGCACGCTCAGGCGCCTCGATCTCAAGCAGCTTCTCGATTGCCAGCGCATAGGCATGTTCATTGGCCATCATCGAGACATAATCAAAGCGGTCAAAATAGGGAATGTTCTGCTGGTAGGTTTTGTACTCAAACAGCTTTTCAGTACCGCGATGCAGCAGCCCGATATGTGACTCAGCCCGCTCAACGACCTCGCCATCAAGCTCCAGCACCAGACGAAGCACACCATGTGCGGATGGATGCTGCGGGCCGAAGTTCAGCGTGTAGTTCTTAATCTCAGCCACGATCTACCCCCGGCCACGCCCTCGGTATCAATACACGGTTCTCCACCTTGTTCGGACGATAGACACAGCGCCACTGGGCCTCGTCAAAGAACATCTCCACCCGTCCGGTCAGAGGGAAATCCTTACGCAGCGGATAACCTTCAAAGCCGTAATCAGTAAGAATCCGGCGAAGGTCCGGGTGATGGTTAAAAATAATGCCATACATATCGAAGGCTTCGCGCTCAAACCAGTTCGAAGTCGGCCAGACCTCAACAGTGGAATCGACCAGCTCACGATCATTGACGCCGATCTTCAAACGGATACGACGATTATGTTCAATAGAGAGAAGGTTGTAGACCACAAAGAAACGGGCATCCCCCTCTTTGTGCGATGGATGCTCGGACATATCAACACCACAAAGATCAATCATCTGCTCATAGCCATGCTCGCTCTTCAGAAAATGGCAGGCATCGACAATGGAATCACGCGCCAGCGTCACAACAGGGCAGTCCACACTCTCTGTAACCGACAACACCTGATCACCGAAACGCTTCTGCAGCGCCACAACTTCAGCTACCGCCTGCACCCTGTCCTGCACTGTCTCTTCACTCATATCTGCTTCCATGCCTGTAAACCATCACCGTGCAATCGTATTGGTGCGTTTGATCTTTTCCTGCAGCTGAATAAACCCGTACAACAGGGCTTCAGCCGTAGGCGGACAGCCCGGCACATAGATATCAACCGGTACGATCCGGTCACAACCGCGAACCACCGCGTAGGAGTAGTGATAATAGCCGCCGCCATTTGCGCAGGAGCCCATCGAAATGACCCAGCGGGGCTCAGCCCTCTGATCGTAAACTTTACGCAGTGCCGGAGCCATCTTGTTGATCAGCGTACCCGCTACCACCATCACATCGGACTGGCGCGGGGAGGGGCGGAAAACAATGCCGAAACGGTCAAGGTCATAACGGGAGGCTCCCGCATGCATCATCTCAACAGCACAGCAGGCCAGACCAAAGGTCATCGGCCACATTGAGCCGGTACGGGCCCAGTTGATTACCTTGTCAGCAGTGGTAGTAATATAACCCTTATCAAGCAGGCCCTCTATTCCCATTGCAGAGCTCCCTTCTTCCAGGCGTAGACATAACCCACAAGCAGAACCAGCAGAAAGAGCATCATCTCAATAAATCCGAAAATTCCAATCTGGTCGAGCACCACTGCCCACGGAAAGAGAAACGCTGTTTCAAGATCAAAGATTACAAACAGGATTGCCACCAGATAGAAGCGCACATCAACGTGCATCCGGGCATCTTCAAACGCCTCAAAACCACACTCATAGGCGGAGAGTTTTTCACGATCAGGCTTCTGTTCTGCGATAAAGACGGTAAGTACAAGTGGCGCCGCACCCATACCCAAAGCGATCAGGATAAAAACGAATATTGGCGCATATTCGTTAGCCAAATAGCTGGCGCCCATCGGCTCCCCCTTTTCTTTAATCTTAGTGTCACATGCCGGTACGGCAGGATCTCTGAGAACGGATTTCTACCACCGCAACCGCTGCCTTGTCAAGCCAACCCACCGCCATAACAAGCCCTCTTCGGCCAGGAAGAAATCGCTATAACATATTAATAACAGTGGCTATTTTTATGCTTCATCAAAGAGCGAAAAAAGCCTGCCGGAAAGAAGATTAAAAAAAATTTATCTTTAATTATGCCGCAGGAGAAGGCACATTTTTTATCACAAAACAGCTAAACTCCCACTCTGCAGAGAGAGGGAGGAGCTTCATCAAAAAAGAGGATAGCAATCCGAGCTGTCATTCATAAATTCACAGCCGGAGTCCATCTATGAGACAGGTTTAGTTGTTATCAGGCGCCCGGTTGAAAAATGCGACAACCAGCAGAATGAGGGTAATGACTGTGATAGCAGCGAAAAGCTTTGCAAAGCCAACGCCCTGGTCGGCTGTCATGGTCGACAGTATGTCCAGTGAAAATGAGCCTTTGGCAATGCTCCAGAATCCAAACGACAAGCTGGCCGCGATTGCTCCGACTGCCATGGCTATTTTGGCGAACAGTGAGTCCATAATGTTTCTCCATCAGGGGAATAATTTGTCAGCTTGGAGCTGCATGGCACGAATAGTATTATTAATTTATGATATAATCAATTATAATATTGGAGCTGCTATTCACTTATGGAAAAGGGCTCCCGATTGGGAGCCCTATTCATTTGGTGGAGGCGGCGTCCATCACATTAACAATATAACTATATGTTATTACGAAATGTTTTCTTTTTAGTTTTTACAGATACCAGCAAATATACCAGCATTCTTCCCCTATCTATAGCGGATATACTGCGAATAGCCCTTTTGGCCGAAAGCAT
>WSZY01000206.1 GCA_013139875.1 Mariprofundaceae bacterium
TCACCTGACTCTGAATCAGGCGGTTGTAGGTTCGAATCCTACCGCCTCAACCATCTGGAACAGGAAAGTTGCTCCCATCGTCTAGCGGTTAGGACGCTGGCCTCTCACGCCGGAAACAGGGGTTCGATTCCCCTTGGGAGTACCAACAGATACAGATAGTAATAAAAAAAGAGAGTCACCTGTAATGGTAGCTCTCTTTTTTGTATTGATGGCAACATTGTAAAGGTTTGTCTGCGGCACAATGGAGCTGTTTTTTCACCACTGTGGAGCGTGCTTTGTTACATATTAAAGTCGCGCAGTTTTTCTTCATCCAATATGCAGATAGTTTTGCCCTCCACACTGATCAGGCCGCTCTCACTAAGCTGTTGCAGAACCCTTGACAGGGTTTCCGGTGCCAGATTCAGGTGTGATGCAATTGTGGCTTTGTTTGCCGGAAGGTTGACGTTTTTCCTGCCATTGCCGCTCTCTTCCGGGTGTTGATGCTGCAGCAGATAGCCGATAACCCGTTGCTGACTTGAGTTCAGGGCCAGGGATTCCAATCCTCCTGCCAGAAGGTGCACACGCCGGCTCAAGCCGCCGAGCATGCTAAAAGCAAAGCTGGGATCCTTGTTGATACATTGAAAAACCACTTCCTTGGGGATGAACAGCGCATTGACCTGTGACATGGTTTGGACAGTTGCCGGAAATGGTTTGTTCAGAAACATTGCGGCTTCGGCAAAGCTCTGACCCGGTCCCACAATCCTGACTACATGCTCTTTTCCTTCCATGGATATAAATGAGATTTTAAGGCTTCCATGTATTACAACGTAGAATCCCTGGCAGAGGTCTCCCTTGTGGAACACAAATGCGCCCTTTTCCAGGTCGACAAAGCGTCCTTCATCAATAATCAGTTTGAGATAGGATTCGTCTGTTTCCTTGAACAGGGGAATCGTTTTAAGAACCTGATACGTTAACTCATCACGCATATATGCGCCTCTCCTCCCGCTCAGAAATTACCTCCATAGCGCGAAGGTGACAGGGCGCATCTGAAGACGTTTCGGGTAAAATTGCAAGCGGAAAAGATTGTAAGAAGAAAATTGATTTAGGTCAATGAATGAAGGTGGAATATCAATATGTTGGAAATGTTTAATTCAACCAAGGAAAAACCAACTGATGATACCACAACAGGATGAACCAACTCCTTTTTGCGCCTGGTCTGATGATTATCAGGTAGGTATCCAGAGAATAGACAGGCAGCATGATGGTCTGTTCTCTACACTGAATAAGCTGCACGACATTTTGATGAGTCACGGGGATCAGATAGTGATCGATAAGACGCTATCTAGTCTGATAGATCAAACCAGAGTGCATTTTCATGACGAGGAAGCGTTAATGCAGACGCATGACTACCCAGGTTACCAGAATCACAAAGAGATGCATGAGATTCTACTTCGCCAGGTTGAAGGTGTGCTGGAAACACAGCATGAACTGGAAACCTATCATCTCCAGCAGTCATGGGCTGAAAAACTGGATCTCGCTGATTTCCTGCGCGAATGGTTGATTTCCCATATTGTTGATTCAGATAAAAAGTTGGGTACTTTCCTGAAAAGCAAGAAGGTTGAATAACCCCGGTTCTGCAGTTTCCATCGTGCCCCGCAAAAGCTGCGCCACTCCATAGTTGGCCGGAGTTGATACCAACCGGAGTTTTTTTACAGCCGTCACTGGTAATCCCGGTCTGTTTTATTGTTTGAATCCTGCGACTGTTTTTTGTACAAAAATTGAAGTGGAAGAGCATGTTGAGATGCTGAGCAGTTGATTCAAATCAATGCTGTGAGATGCTGGCTGTTATTACATGCGGCGCTCTGGTGGAGCATCACTCCGGGAGCAGGTTTATCCTGCATTGTAATGAAAACAGATACGCACGTTCCGGCCCGTGCATTAGGAGTGTTGGCATGTTGAAGCTGAAAGTATTGCCACAACCGGAAGTTTTCCTGCAGTTGTTGCCGGGCATTTTTCAGGCACAGGTACTTGAGCTGCTTCTCAGCCATATTTTCACTTCTGACCAGAAGAAATATCTGCAGCCAATCTCCGGTAAACGTTTCCTGTTCCGCACACCTGACGGTGAGATCGAACTGTTTATGTATGTTGACCGTCACGGTATACATATTCAACCTCATACGCAGGAAGTGGCTGATGTCACCATTTGCGGTGATCTGATGGCACTGACTGCACTCTGCATGGGTCTGGAAGACAGCGATTCGCTCTTCTTCTCCCGCCGCCTGTTACTTACAGGAGACACCTCCACCGGCCTGATGTTCAAAAATATTCTATCCAACCTTGATTTTGATCTGCGTACCGAGCTTGATCTGAAATTGGGAGAGCGTGCGGCGGAGATACTTTGGCGTATGGCCACACAGGCGACTGGCGCTGTTGAATTTCTTGATCAACGGGCTGCCCATATCGGTGCTGCTGTGGGGGAGAGATTCGGCCTGTCATCAGCTGAGAAGGTAAAGGCTCTTGAAATGGAGTTGCACAGCCTGAGTGAAAAACATGCGGCGCTCAAACAGCGCATGGAGCGGCGGCACCGGCCTGATCGCACGAAACAGGCTGCCTAGTGTCCTACCCTGTAAATTTACATACCATCAGCGAGGCTGGACGGGATGTGCGTCAAGGCGCGCGAGCGCAGGACTGGCAGTGGCCAATTCAAGTGAGTGCAACGCGGCCGCACGCCCGTCCAGGCTTGCCCAAAGGGAGCCATCCCAAGAAGCCAATGCGACGTTGCATCCCTTGCCAAGGACGCACCATTGGCGGCGGGACACGCCTTGCCTTGACTCCTTGGAACAGCTCTGAAGGTTCGCAAATTTACAGGGTAGGACACTAGTGACCACAGATTATATAAAGCCGGAACTGGTTTGTCCGGCCGGCAATCTGCCGGCGCTGAAAGCAGCTGTGGATGCAGGTGGCGACACTGTCTATCTGGGTTTCCGCAATGCCTCCAATGCACGTAATTTTGAGGGATTGAACTTCAGCCGTGAGGAGGCGGAGGAGGGGATCTGTTACGCACACGACCGGAATGCCCGGGTTTTTGTCGCGGTCAACACATCGCCCGGCCCACGCGACACCACCCCCTGGACCTCCTCCATTGACATGGCGGCAGAACTGGGTGCAGATGCGGTCATTCTCTCCGATATTGCCCTGCTGGCCTACGCGAAAGAGAATCATCCGAATCTACGCCGGCACCTCTCCGTACAGGCCAGTGCCGGCAATTATGAGGCTCTGGAGTTTTATGCCCGTGAGTTCGGAATTCAACGCGCCGTTCTGCCACGGATTCTGACACTGGATGCGATTCGTGAGATATGTTCCAAATCCAGTCTGGAGATTGAGATATTCGCTTCCGGCGGACTTTGCGTGATGGCTGAAGGCCGCTGCTGGCTCTCCTCCTACATTACCGGTGATTCGCCGAACATGAATGGTGTCTGCTCACCGGCACACGCCGTACGCTTTGAAGAGGAGAACGGTACACTGGATGTGAAGCTTGATGGCATGCTCATCAACAAGTTTGCTCCGGGCGAAGCCGCTGCCTATCCCACGCTATGCAAGGGCCGATTTGAAGCTGGCGGCATGCAGGGGCATGTGATGGAGGCCCCTTACAGCCTGAATGCACTGGAGATGCTGCCGGAGATTTTTGCTGCCGGTGTACACGGCCTGAAGATCGAAGGCCGCCAGCGCAGTAAACATTATGTCCGAACGGTGGTCTCCACCTGGCGTGAAGCAGTGGATGCCTGCGCAAGCAATCCGGATGATTATGTGGTGCAAAAAGAGTGGATGGCCAGTCTGGATGCGACAAGTGAGGGGGGTGCTCACACAACGGGCGCTTATGAGGATGCATGGCGGTGAATCATCCGGCAGCGCTGCC
>WSZY01000216.1 GCA_013139875.1 Mariprofundaceae bacterium
TCCGGGTGAGAATTCAGTGGCATATCAAAGTGAACAATTTCAGCATTCACCTTTTCTCCCGGGTGAAGTGAATCGATATATTTCGTTACTTCCTCTTCCTTGCCAGCCAACAAAGGAATGTAAACCACTTCCATTTGTTGGGTTTCATTTGAGCAAGAGGCAGTTAAGCCGGCGCAACAGACAAACAGGGCTACGAGCAGGAATTTTCTTAATCTAAAAAATGTCTTCATGGTTATGCGCATCAATTAATTTGCCCCTTGTGACTGATCTTTCCGGAATCCTTTTATTAATGACCACTTTTAGCATTCGGTTCGCCACCATAATGAGCGGCCGGTTTCACCGCAATACGTAAAAAGGTGTTTTGGCCTGGAAAAAGGGAGTGAGTTGCCAGCCCGGCGACATGGAAAGGTTGATTTTAACAGATCCGGCACATTGGAAAACCGGGGAATTCCGGAAGTACCATGAACAGGGAACTGCGGCAGAGAAAAGAGGCGGGTGACCCGTGCCGAAAGGATGGATAGTATCCGCCCCCCCTTTGGAGCATAACATGCGCTCTGATAATCAGGGCTCCTTCTGACCCATGGACGGGTCAGCAAAATCATTTATTGATTTTGTAAGCAGAGGCAAAACGACGCTTTTGGCTTTGCATGAAAGAACAGGCGCATGGATGCATCTGTTCGTCTCCAATAGAATTGAGGTTATCGGCTATGGAAACAGTTCAGAGTATCAAGATGCGCGGCACAACCATCTGTTGTGTGCGCAAAGACAATCAGGTTGCCATCGCAGGTGACGGACAGGTAACCCTGGGTGACACTGTCATCAAACATGGTGCAAAAAAGGTACGCTCCATCCGTGATGGATCAATCCTGACCGGGTTCGCCGGCTCCACAGCCGATGCCATGAATCTGTTTGAAAAGTTTGAGGCCAAGCTTGATGAACATACAGGAAGTCTTACCCGCGCAGCCGTGGCTCTGGCCAAGGATTGGCGCACAGATCGTTACCTGAGAAAGCTTGAAGCGATGATGATTGTAGCCGATCATGAACGCACATTGATCATCTCCGGTAACGGCGATGTACTGGAGCCGGATGAAGGCGTTGCCGCCATCGGTTCCGGTGGCGCTTATGCCAAGTCCGCAGCCATCGCGTTGGTCCGGCACAGTACCCTTACAGCAGAAGAGTCGGCCCATGAAGCGATGAAGATCGCCGCCGACACCTGCATCTACACCAACAACTCATTCACCATCGAATCACTGGAGTTTTAAATCGTGAACCACACCATGACACCTAGAGAGATCGTTTCGGAACTGGACCGCTTCATTATCGGACAAAACGATGCCAAACGCGCTGTTGCGATTGCTTTGAGAAATCGCTGGCGCCGGCAGCAGGTTGAATCACCGATGCGTGAAGAGATCACACCGAAGAATATTCTCATGATTGGCCCCACCGGCGTCGGCAAGACAGAGATTGCACGCAGACTGGCACGATTGGCCAAGGCGCCCTTCATCAAGGTTGAAGCCACCAAGTATACCGAGGTCGGTTATGTCGGGCGTGATGTAGAGTCTATCATCCGTGACCTGGTCGATTTTGCCATCAAGATGGTACGTGAGGAGCATCTGGTAAAAGTCCAAACGAGAGCCGAAGAGGCAGCCGAAGAGCACCTGCTCAATATCCTGATCCCTCACTCAATTGATCCGTCCGGGCCTGTCTCGACGGATAAAAAGGATCCACATTCAGACTCGCGCGAGAAGATGCGCCATAAGCTGCGTCTGGGAGAGCTGGATAACCGTCAGGTAGAGATCGATATGCCCGAACAGGCGCAGATACCGATGCTTCAGATGTTCACCAATCAGGGTGGTGAAGAGCTGGATCTGAACCTGAAGGATATGCTTAGCGGTCTGGGGGGCGGCAAGAAAAAAACCAAACGCATGACCGTCAAAGAGGCGATGGCAGCACTCAAACAGCAGGAGGCCGACCAGCTGCTCGATATGGACCGCATCAAGGAAGAGGCGATCGAACGCACTGAGAACAGCGGTATCGTTTTCCTTGATGAGATGGACAAGATCACTCATAGATCAGGAAAGGATGGCGATGTCTCACGTGAAGGTGTGCAGCGTGACCTGCTGCCACTGGTGGAGGGCACCAGTGTGAATTGTCGCCACGGCTCGGTGAATACCGACCACGTTCTCTTTATCGCCTCCGGTGCATTTCACCTCTCCAAACCTTCAGATCTGATTCCGGAGCTACAGGGGCGTTTCCCGATTCGTGTAAGCCTGAATGCACTGACCGAAGATGATTTCCGCCGCATTCTGGTGGAGCCGGAATCATCCCTGAGCAAACAGTATGCCGCCCTTCTGGAAACGGAAAATGTGACACTCAGCTATACCGAGGATGGCATTGCCGAACTGGCACGCCTCGCTGTGCATGTAAATGAGAATACTGAAAACATTGGTGCCCGACGTCTGCACACGCTGCTGGAGCGCGTGCTTGATGAGGTGAGCTTCGATGCAAGCGATCGGGTGGAGAAGAGTATTGAGGTAAACGCCGACTACGTTCGCGATCAACTGGGTGAAATTGCCGAAGATGAGGACCTCTCCCGCTATATCCTCTAGAAATAAAAAATCTGAATAACCGCTTAAGCTAATTGTTTGCTTCTGATACGGCTTCCTCGGCCTTCTGCCTGATTCGCTCAATATCGTTATTGGCATTTTCCACATATCTGGTAATGCAGTTGTTGTAGATTTCCAGTTTGGCATTGTAGTCACGGATACTGGAGTTATACGCGTTAAGCTCCCACTGGGGAATTCTCCACTGGTTACTAAGCGAATCGGGCTTGGAAGGTTCGGTTGGTTTGTGACAGCGGTGGCTGGAGTAGCCACCGGCCAGGTTGCTTCCTCCGGACACTCTGGCATCAGCCACAGCTGGCAGCGCTAAGCTTATTGCGATAAGCAGCACAAGGCATGAGCCCCCACAGGCTGCATACCGACCCCGATAACATTTTCTGCCAACCTCTGTCGGACCCTCTGTGTTCATACTTCCCCTTTGCAGTTGCCATTGCGAACTTCCGGCTTACAGCTTAATTCACTTCAACTATAGTCCAAATGTTTCAATTTGTGATCACCGCCGTTAATGGTCATTCGGGCAACTAAGCTTTTTCCCCCTCAAAATAGGCCGTCGTGATATGAATTTTATCATGCAGTGTACGATGAACCGGACAGCGATCTGCAATTTCCAGCAAACGTTTTCGCTGCTCATCATCCAGATCTCCCACCACCTCAATCAACCGTTCGATATGGTCGATCTTACGGGATGATGTCTCCGGGCAATCCTTACAGTCCTCTGCATGTACTTTCTCATGATTGAGATAGACATTGATCTCATCGACACTCCAACCCTTCCGGTCGGCATACATGCGCAGGGTGATACTGGTGCAGGCACCAAGTGCCGAAATAAGAAGGCCGTAAGGTGTTGGCCCGCGATCTGTGCCGCCCAGGCGGGCCGGCTCATCAGCCAGTAGACCATGTCCGCCGGATTTAATCTCGGTGTAGAAGGTTGAACCTGTCCGCACCCGCACAGCATGCGGGCCGGAATCCCATTCGGTTTCCCGAACCGGAACATATTTATCCGCCCATGTGGCAATCACCGATCCGACATAACGGGCATCGGACTCTTCACTCAAAAGATGATCGGCCTGATCAAGGGTTACAAAACTCTTGGGGTGACGTGCCGACTCGTAAATACGCTGCGCATGCTTGATATCGACAATCTCATCCACCGGAGAGTGGAAGATCAACAGTGCCCGTTTCAGATCGTGAATGGCGGCACAGGTCTCCGCCTCCTGAACATCATCAAGAAACTGTTTTTTGAGCCTGAATTTGCGCTCACCAATCGAGATTTCCAGTTCACCCTTTTGCTTCAGCTCATCTTCATGACCTGCGAAGATATGAGCGATATGAGCAGGGTCGCATGGCGCACCAATAGTGGAAATCGCCTTGGCAGACGGAATGTCACGAGCTGCCACAAACGTGGCAGCACCACCGAGTGAGTGCCCGATCAGAATCTCCGGTGCCTCGTGCTCCTCCTCAAGGAAGCGTGCGGCAGAGACAATATCACTCACATTGGATGAAAAGTTGGTATCAGCAAAATCACCTTCACTCTCAGCAAGGCCGGTGAAATCGAAACGCAGAACTGCAATGCCTTTGGCCGCCAGAGCACGATTGATGTGGGTGGTCGCTTTCAGATGCTTGCTAAGCGTGAAGCCATGGGCAAAAAGGGCATAGGCGCGAGGCTTGCCATCAATGGGAAGATCGAGATATGCAGCAAGCTTCAACCCTTCCGCATTTTTAAAGAACACCTTTTTGGATCGCATTCATCACCTCCGACAGACCAAATGAATTTAATTCGACGAGCCGTTAACCGCTATTAATCGACAAAGGGCCCATGCTGATAGATCGGTTCACCATGCGGCCTGCCAAAACACCACATATAGCGGGCACCCTCTATCGCTTCGATGGTTAGACTGTTTTCTCCATCCACATAAGCAGCAGAACCCGTATCTACAATCTCACCATTCACTTTGATTGAACCTTCAATAAGATAGATAATCCCCTGAAAATCGCCCGGGACAGCGCGACCAATGGTTGCTCCCGCATCAAGTGAAACATCGAGGTATTCAACCCCGGTTTTCAAAACAATCGGCCCACCCTCACCGACAATGGTTCGCACCGTGCCGCCATCAATGACCGTTTCCGGAATCTCATCCTTCTCAACCTGCTGATAATCAGGATCAACGCCTTTCAGGCTTTGCGGCAGGTTAATCCAGAGTTGAATGCCTGCAGCTCTTCCATCGGGCATCTCAGAGTGGACGATACCACGACCGGCAGTGAACCGCTGTGCGCCGCCGCCATGTACCGTACCCCTGTTACCGAGATTGTCCGCATGCTGCATGCCACCCGCAAACATATAGGTGATCGCCTCAAAACCGCGATGCGGGTGATCGGGAAACCCATCGCTGGATATATCAAAGTGATCCCAGAGTACAAAAGGATCGAAATTCCTCATGTTGGCGACGGGCATAAGGCGTTTGACCTCAATGCCATCACCTTCGGGTACCACAACTGCACGTTGAATATGAATAGTCATATCAGACCCCTCTAATCATCCGTGGTGAAGCCGGCTTGCAGATGGCTGCCATCACAATAGGGCTTGTTGTTTGAGGCACCACAACGGCAGAGAAAAGTCTGTTGCGTCCGGTTTATGGTATGCCCTGTGCCGGTACAAATCTCCAGATTACCTTCCACTTTTAACGGGCCATCCCTGATGGCTGAAACCGTTACAGGGCCATCACGTTTCTCCAATATCCCGGAATCCTGTAAGGGTGGCTCTCCTGTAGCAGTGAATCCGATATCGCTGTGTGAACCATCGCAATAGGGTCTGTTTTTAGATGCACCACAGCGGCACAGGGTCAGACGTGTTTGTGGCTCCTTTTCACCATCCATATGAATATCCGCTTTCAGTGCGTAAGGGCCGTTTTCACGAATATGCAGGGTGTTTACCAGGGGCTTGCGCCGGGGCTGACCATGTTCGACAAACTGAATAGCACCGGAAGGGCAATTTTCTGCCAACCCGTGCAGTTCATCACTGTTGGCCCGTTCGGGATGTATCCACTCGCCCTCCACATTCGGAACAAACACATCGGGACGATTCAATACGCAATTTCGCGAATGAATGCACTTTTTTCCATCAAAATAGAGCGTACCCTCATCTGTTTCATGTACTTCTATACTCATGTCAATCTCCTGTAGTCAGAACTTTTCCCCACTGCCCCACATAAAAGTTCTCCTTATTCATATTGAACACCAACAGCACGACAGAGCTGCTGCATAAATGGTACGGCTGTCTCAAAGTAACTGCTGATCAGGCCGACCAGATCATCCTGAAGGATCAACTCCGGTATCAGCGGAGCAACACCGATAAAGTCCTTTCGCTTCAAATCCTCAATCATGGGGTGATCCACCTCATAACCCTTGGGGGCACGTACCAGACTATCACCCGCCAGCGAGTAGACTTTGGCAAACCCGGCCTCATCCCGTCCATCTTCCCAGCGGGTTGGGTGAGCATCGATATAGGTACGTATCTTTTTCAGCGTATCACTGCCCGGATGCCAGATGCCTGCACCGACAAACACTTCATCGGCTTCAATATGAAGATAGAATCTCGGTGCATGTATATTTCTGCCCAGCTCGTGGCGAAACCGGATACCAATATTGGTTTTGTATGGCAGCTTGTTTTTGGAGAAGCGAACATCCCTGTAAACCCGTATCAGTGATCCACCAATCTTTTTATCAACGGCCTCAAAATGCGGGGCAAAGCGTGTCAGCTCCGGTGCCATGGCGCGGATGAAGGCGAGCGACGGCTCACGCACATCCTGCTCATACCGTGCTTTGTTGTCGTTGAACCAGTCACGGTTATTGTTATTGCTAAGCTCTTTCAGAAACTTAAATGTATTTTCGTTAAAGAACTCGCTCACGGCTCTCTCACCGGCACCACTCTATACTCCACCCATGGCCGGATAATCGGTATAGCCATGCTCATCACCACCATAAAAAGTAGCCCCATCCGGCACATTGAGTTCGGCATCGCTGCGCAGCCTCTCCACCAGATCAGGATTGGCTATATAAGGCTGGCCGAAGGCAACGGCATCGGCATTTCCATCCATAATCGCAGCGTTACCGCGCGCCTTGTCATAGCCGCTGTTGGTAATGTACAGACCCCTCCAGAGCAGACGCAGCCTGCCCAGATCAAATGCAGGGCCGGCTGCATCCGGAACTTCACTACCCATCTCGGTGACATGCAGATACGCCAGACCGAAGTGATTGAGCTGCTCTACCACATAGCTGAATGTCTCTTCCGGGTTGGAGTCACGCATATCATTGAAGGGCTGCAGCGGTGATAATCGAATGCCTACCCTCTCTGCACCTGCCACATCACACACTGCCTCGGTCACCTCCAGCATCAGACGGGCCCGGTTCTTCAATGTCCCACCATAGGCATCACTGCGCTGGTTACTTCCATCACGTAGAAACTGATCAAGCAGATAGCCATTGGCACCATGAATCTCTACACCATCAAAACCGGCATCTATCGCATTTCCGGTTGCCTTTTTGTAATCATCAACCACATCGGAAATTTCGGAAAGTGTCAGCTCACGTGGCATCTCAAAGGGCTTGAGCCCGGTATTGGTAAAGGCCTCACCGGCAGGGCGGATGGCCGACGGTGCAACAGCAGGTTCACCACCATGATAATCAGGATGCGAAACCCGGCCACAGTGCCACAGCTGTAGAAATATATGTCCACCATCGGCATGAACGGCGTCGACAACCCCTCTCCACCCCTCTACCTGTTCAGGGCTATAGATACCGGGGGTGGCCGGATATCCTACTGCCTGCTCTGAAATCTGGGAGCCTTCTGTAATCAACAAGCCAGCCGAGGCTCGTTGGCGGTAGTGGAATGCCATCATGGCATTGGCAATATTGTCCGGTGCACGGTTACGCGTCATCGGTGCCATGAAAATACGATTCGGCAACTCGTAGCGGCCCAGCTTGAGGGGTGAAAAAAGATCGGTCATAGATTCTCCTCTGTTATTTTCGGCGAACGCCTTCGATAGATAAAAACAGCTCTACCCTGTCGGCTGATGGACCGAGCATAAGCGCCTTCTTCATATTGTAATCCGACAGACTCAACGTGGTTGCTCCTTCAAAACCCCGGCGGAAACCGCCCCATGGATCCAGCCCTTTACCAATTTGCTTCATGTTGATGCTCACTCTCTTTGTCACGCCACGCAGTGTGAAGTTGCCGGTCATGATGCCCTTGCCAAAGCCTTTATCTTCATATCCCGTGCTGACAAATGTTGCCTTGGGAAAGCTCGCAACATCAAAAAAGTCGGCACTGCGAAGATGTTTGTCACGTTCGGCATGGTTGCTATCAAGGCTTGCCACATCAATCTCAACGGTGACTGTGTTGCTTTCAGGGTGACCGTCATTAACGGTGAATGAGCCGTCAAAAGTGTTGAATCGTCCGATCAACCAGCTGTAACCCAGATGTTTCACCTTAAACTGGATAAATGCGTGCTGACCCTTGATGTCAAAATCATAGGTCTCTTCGGCAGCCTGGGCAGGGAGTTGTATCGCCATAGCCACTGCAAATGCGGTTAGTAATGTTTTAATTTTCATCCTCTTCTCCTTTGTTGTTGTTTATTCCCAACATCCGCAAAAGCGTGATGTCTCTATCAATAAAATGGTGTTTCATAGCTGCAGCCGCATGCATCCCTATGTAGCCCATAAAAGCCCATGCCAGATACATGTGGACAGTGCCCGCAGTTGTTTCACGCCCCTTATCCGCCGGCAACAGTGCCGGAACCTCAAACCATCCGAACAGATCAACTCCTTTTCCCAGAGCCGTGGATATCAGGTAACCACTGATGATCACCGCAAACATGAACAGGTAGTGCCCACGATGAATCCAGAGCGCAATGATCTTCTCCCACCATGCCCCCATAATCTCCGGTACCGGATTGGTGAGTCGCCAAACACTGCGGAAAATCAGCAGGAAGAGCAGCAACATACCGGCACTGCGGTGAATCCAGGGAGCCTTGTGGTACCATGTATCGTAATACTCCAGCCCCACCATCCAGATGCCGAGCACAAACATGCCGATAATCGCTATCGCCATCAGCCAGTGCATAGCTATGCTTATCCAGCCGTATCGTTCTTTATTGTTTCCCAGCATCATCGTTCTCTTTTATTCGCCCAACGTCTGATGTGTGCCATCACAGAAGGGGCGATTACTGGACTGCTGGCAACCACAGGCATGGATCGTTTGATCCTTTTCAAATGTCACCACCTCCGGTGTCTTGTCCGTGGTTACATGCGAGCCATCGCAAAACGGTCCGTTTTTCGATAAGCCGCACATACAGAATGCCCTGGTCTCTCCTGCTTTCACTTCAACCGCAAAGGGTTCGTTCTGCCATCCACTCATAACACACTCCCTGTTTTCTCTTTTTTCTCTTCAAACCTTTCTCTGTCATGAGGTGCATCAAAATCCTGATCCGGCCCTTTCGGTACGATCCGGGTCGGATTGATACTCTCATGACTGTAGTAGTAGTGACGCTTGATATGATCCATATTGACCGTCTCAGCCACTCCGGGATGCTGATAGAGCTCTCGGATATAGTTAGAGAGATTCGGGTAATCGGCAATACGATTCCGATTACATTTGAAATGGCCCACGTAGACCGCATCAAAGCGGATCATCGTGGTAAACAGCCGCCAGTCAGCTTCGGTTAGCGTGTTTCCAACCAGGTAACGATGTTCACCCAGGATCGACTCAACCCTGTCCAGGGCCGAGAAGAGCGAATCAAATGCCTCTTCATACGCCTCCTGCTTCGTTGCAAAGCCGCATTTATAGACGCCGTTATTGATATTGGGGTATACAAACGCATTGATCTCATCGATCTCTTTCCGCAACGTTTCCGGATAGTAGTCATCCCTGTTTCCTGTCAATTCATTAAATGCTGAATTGAAGATTCGAATGATCTCCGCAGATTCATTGCAGACGACTGTCTGCTCTTTTTTATCCCAAAGGATCGGTACGCTCACACGGCCTGTGTATTCAGGGTCCGCTTTTGAATAGAGCTGGTGTGCATAATTGAATCCGTACAACGGCTCCTCCGGATGAAACTCCCAACCATTTTTCAGCATATCCGGGCTAACCACGGTCAAACCAATCAGAGATTCAAGCCCTTTCAGTTTACGAAAAATTAGTGCGCGGTGCGCCCATGGGCAGGCGAAACTGACGTAGAGATGATAACGATCTACCTCAGCAGGGAAGTCTTCCTTGCCAAAACGGCAGTGGAACTGTGACTTCGCACGATGAAATTTACCGTCTTTGGAAGCCCACTTGCCGTCATCAGTTTCCCATTTTCCATCGATCAACATTCCCATGAAAACTCCTTTGCTACACCGGAATTAAAAACCATAACCCGATAACAAAAAAGCATAATGTTTAGAACATCTTGATATATTTTATTAATCGTTCTAATTTCACCCTGTTATGACACTCAATCAACTCCGCGCCCTGCATGCCGTGGTAGAGCATGGCGGTTTCCGCCCTGCCGCCGAGGCGCTGTTCAAAAGCCAATCGGCGATCAGTATCGCGATCCGCAAACTGGAGCAGGAGCTTGGCATCTCCCTCTTTACCCGCGACCAGTACAGGCCCGAACTGACCGAAGCAGGAAGAGCCATCCATAACAAAGCGGTCACACTGCTATCCGGTGCCACAGAGCTATCCAACCTCGCCCATCACTTCGCTGCCGGAGAGGAGCCGGAGCTACGGGTGGCAATGAGTGCCCTAGTTCCTGTCGACACGGCCCTCGGGCTCTTCAGTGAAATCAAAGCTTCCGCCCCTGCAACCCGGCTCGTTCTGCTGGTCGAAACGCTTAACGGTACTCTGGAGCGATTGGAGGATGGCGATGCCGACATCGCCATCTGCGAAACCTTCGACCACAAGGATCACTACATCTATGCGCCGCTGACACGCATTGAGATGGTCAGTGTCATCTCACCGAAACACAGGCTGGCCGAACGCTCCGAGAGCCTGACCGAGAAGGATATGGCAGGAAGTACTCAGATCATTGTACGCGATACCAGCCGCCACTCTGAAAAGAGAACTGCCGGTATTGTTGAAGGTACCCAGCACTGGGTGGTAAGCGATTTCACCACCAAGAAACAGATTATCGCATC
>WSZY01000034.1 GCA_013139875.1 Mariprofundaceae bacterium
CAGATGCAGCCCGGCTGCTACACCTGCAGGAGAAGAACAGGGAGAAACGTGGTGCACTTGGCCTTGATCTTCCTGAAGTGGGGCCGGTGGTTAAGGATGACAAAATTCTGGCGCTGGAAGTGCGTGAACGTAATGTTGCCCACAGATTGATTGAAGAGCTGATGCTCTCGGCCAATGTGGCTGTTGCACACTATTTCGAAGCACATGAATCGGCGCTGCTTTACCGGGTGCATCCGAAGCCGGCGAGTGAGTCTATTGATAAGGTAAATGATTTCCTTGCACCCTTTGGTTCAACCATTAGCCAGCACCCCGCCAAAGGTGTCCGGCCACTTGATATTCAGAAGGTGTTGCATGAGTCAGAAGGCAAGTTGTATGGGCATGTGTTACACAGGTTGATACTGCGTTCCATGCAGCAGGCCAAATATTCTCCCAACAATGAGGGTCACTTCGGCCTGGCCTATGAGAGCTATTGCCACTTTACCAGCCCGATTCGCAGGTATGCCGATCTGACCGTGCATCGCAGGCTCAAAGCACTGATCAGAAAAGAGGACCCGAACAGGGTGCAGCCTGCGAACACCCTCGCAGCAGTGGGTGAGCATGTCTCCATTCAGGAGCGTAAACAGGTGCGTTCGGAGTGGGATGTGGAGGCGATGCTGGGGGCGCTTTATCATGTCAAAGATGTGGGGAAAACATTCAAAGCCATCGTGTCCGGCATTACCAAACGCAGGGTATTCGTGGAGATCGAATCTTCTCTCGCAGAGGCTTCAATTGCCGTTGATGATCTGGGCAAGCTGTTTGTGCTGGATGAGAAAAATCACCGGCTGGTTGCCAAACGGGGTGGCTTTATGATCAATCTTGGTGATGAACTTGATATTGAAATCACATCAACAGACCCGGCGAGAGGGGTGATCAGCGTTTCACTGGTTACAGCGGAGGAGTCACAGGCCTGAAAAGCCATTCATAATCGAAGTTTTTAAAACTCTCTGATGGCTACTTATCAATGGCCCTTGCAGAGGCGATGGCCGCCATGTTGACGATATCATCTACAGAGGCATCGGTCTGCAGCACATGAACCTGATTGGGCAGGCCAACTAGAATCGGCCCGATTGCCGTGCCACCACCGAGTTCACGCAGCAGTTTGTAGGAGATGTTACCGGCCTGCATGGTCGGGAAGATCAGCACATTGGCTGCCTCCTTGAGCATGCTGAACGGGTAGTTGGCAAGGTGAGCAGCATTTACAGCCGTATCGGCCTGCATCTCTCCATCCACTATCAGATCCGGATAGTCTTTATGCAGAATCTGAACGGCCTCAGCTACTTTGCTGGTTTCAGGGTGCGGTGCACTGCCGAAATTGGAGAAGGAGAGCATGGCTACATTGGCCTTGCAGCAGAGGGATTCCGCCGTCTCTGCGGCCAGCACAGCCAGACGAGCCAGCTGCTCTGCGTTCATCTCCACATTGACGGTACAGTCACCGAGGAAATAGCAGCCTGATTCCATCACCATCATATAGAGGCCATAGACATGGTGGTGGTGACCTCCGGCATCATGCCCGAGCACCTTGAGTATCGGACGAAGAACATCGGGGTAGTGAGCTGTGCGCCCGGTCAGCATGCCGTCAGCAAAACCCTGGCGAACCATCATGGAGCCGAGAACATTTCTGTCGTGGCGCAAAATCTTGGCCGCCTTGTGGCGGAGGACTCCCTGGCGTTTGCGGTCGAAATAATAAGCATCTGCCAGACTGTCGAATCGTGAATCCTCCTCTCTGGGGTTGATAACCTCAACACCATCCAGATCCAGCCCCATCTCCTCTGCATGTTTTCCGATTACCTCAGGGTCACCGATCAACATCGGCCTGGCCACACCCTGATCACGTATCACAGTGGCTGCACGTACAACGGTCTCATCATCGCCCTCAGGCAGAACAAGGCGAAGCGGATCTGTTCTGGCCTTGTCGACAATCAGACGCATAAAGGTTCTGGACTGATCAATCCGGCCGGCCAGACTCCGGGTATAGGCTTCCAAATCAGTGATTGGAGAGCGTGCTACACCGGTATCCGTCGCAGCTTTGGCAACGGCGGCCGGAACCACTTCAATCAGGCGTGGATCAAAAGGTTTCGGCAGGATGTATTCAGGCCCGAACCGCATAAATTCATTGCCGTAGGCACGAAGTACCGCGTCCGGCACCTCCTGGCGAGCCAGTTCGGCCAATGCATGTACCGCAGCAACTTTCATCTCCTCATTAAAGGTGGTTGCCCGGGCATCCAGTGCGCCACGGAACAGGAAAGGGAAGCCAAGCACGTTGTTGACCTGATTGGGGTGATCGGAGCGGCCGGTTGCCATGATCAGATCGGAGCGGGTTTTCATGGCCAGGTCATAGGCGATCTCAGGTGTTGGATTGGCCATGGCAAAGACAATCGGCCTCTCTGCCATGCTGATCAATGTTTCAGGGGTGACGATATTGCCCTGAGAGAGCCCGACAAAAACATCCGCACCGACCATCGCCTCTTCAAGCGTGCGTTCAGGACGTTTGGTTGCAAAATAGGCCTTGTGCGGCGGCAGATCTTTATCACGCCCTTTGTAGATCACCCCTTTGCGATCAAGAAAGAGAATATTTTCACGTTTGGCACCCAACTGCTCGATCAGTTTCATGCATGCAAAACCGGCAGCACCTGCACCGAGGCAGACAATTTTTATCTCTTCAATCTTCTTGCTCTGCAGAATGAGGGCGTTGATCAGGCCTGCGGCAGTAATAACGGCTGTACCATGCTGGTCATCATGCAGCACCGGAATATTCATCCGTTTTTTGAGCTCTTCTTCAATAATAAAACATTCGGGGGCCTTGATATCTTCCAGATTTATACCGCCAAATGTCGGCTCCAGCCGGGCTACTGTCTCAACGAACTTCATCGGATCGGTTTCATCTACTTCGATGTCAAAAACATCGATATCAGCGAAACGTTTGAAGAGTACACCCTTGCCTTCCATCACCGGTTTGCCTGCCAGTGCACCGATATTGCCCAGGCCCAGCACGGCGGTTCCGTTACTGATCACACCCACCAGATTGGCACGGGATGTATATTCATCGGCCATATCAGGGTTCTTGGCAATTTCCAGACATGGCTCAGCAACACCGGGGGAGTAGGCAAGTGAGAGATCACGTTGAGTCAGGCACGGTTTACTCGGACGAATGCTGATTTTTCCCGGTGTGGGTAGACGGTGATATTCGAGCGCTTCTTCGCGCATGGTGTCTTTCGGCATTCCAGGCTCCTGACTTTACAATTGGTAAGAACCGAGCAGCCTAACCTGTTATGAATGGTTTGGCAGTAGGGAACAGGGCATGGCGATGTTGAAAGTCGGCATTGCAGGTGCAGGTGCGGTGGGTTGTCACTATGGCAGTCTGTTGCAGCAGGCTGGTCTGGATGTGGTCTACCTGGCGCGTGGTGAACACCTTGCTGCCCTGCAGGAAAACGGACTCACCCATATCTCCAATGGCGAGAGCGTTGAGCTGAAGATTCAGGCCAGTGATGATCCCTCCACGCTTAAAGATTGTGATCTGCTGCTGCTGACCTGTAAAACCACCGTGTTGAATGAACTTTGCCGGCAGCTTCTGCCTGTTATCAGCAGTGGAACAGTTCTGCTAACCATGCAGAACGGTGTTACGGCTCCCGATCAGGTGGCTGCATTTTTCCCAAAAAATCCAATACTTGCGGCATCTGCTTTTATAGGCGTTCGGGTTGAGCGGCCCGGTGTCGTGGTTCACTCGGCGGCGGGGCATATCAGACTGGGTGTGTGGCAAAATGAGGATGAGCACCTGCTGTCTGCGCTAACTGATTTGATTGCGGCATGGGAGCGTTCCGGTGTCGATGCAGGCAAGGTGTCGGATATGAAAAGCATGCTGTGGCACAAAATGCTCTGGAACTGCGGCTTTAATGCCATGACGGCACTAACCCGTTGCTATGCCAGGGATGTTGCCACCAATGAGGATAGCGTCCGCTGGGTGCGCGTGGCCATGCAGGAGGCCATTGATGTTGCCAGGGCCGAGTCAGTTCAGCTGCCTGAAGATGCCATTGAGCAGCATCTGGCTCTGACGATGAAAGCAGGGCCGGTCAGGACCAGTATGTGGCAGGACATGGAGCATGGCTGTCCGACCGAAATTGAGGCGATGAATGGTTTTGTGGCACAGAAAGCGAAGGAGCTGGGGCTGGAAGCACCGGTGAATGATCTGCTGGCGAGTCTGATTCGCGCATCGGAGCGGAAATGATTTTTGATACTCTTCTGTTCATTTCTTTGCTTGCCCAGGAAAGAACCGGCAAATCAGCAGGAGAGCTGATTTGGATGCCTGAAAGGCGGGGCAAAGTTCTGAAGTCCATGGATAATCCTTGGAAATCCCTGACGGGGGAGGACTGAATCAAAGAAAGGGCACCCAATTGTTTTGAAAAAGACTCTCTCCGTCATTCTCGCGAACGCGGGAATCCATGGATGCCGGATCATGTCCGGCATGACGTTATGTGGTTGTTCCCGACAATTGCTCCTGCATCTGACCCACATGGATGCGGGAAATGCGGAAGATTGTATGGAACAATCTCCGCCATGCAGTCGTCGACAGCCAGTTGAACGGGAAGTGTCCCTTACATCACAAGAACAGGAGAGTGATAAATCTTTGAAGCACTATGATGTGATTATTGTCGGAGCAGGGGCTGCAGGGCTGATGTGTGCAATTGAGGCAGGCAGACGTGGCCGTCGTGTGCTTGTGATTGATCATGCAGACAGGGCGGGCAAAAAAATCCTGATCTCCGGTGGCGGCAGGTGTAATTTTACCAACCTGCAGACTGAGCCGGCCAACTACATCTGCAACAACTCCCGTTTCGCCATCTCGGCACTCTCCCGATACACCCCTTACGATTTTCTGGCACTGGTGGAGAAGCACAGTATTGCATGGGAGGAGCGGGATCACGGGGAACTGTTCTGCGTGGAGTCGGCCAGGCAGATAGTCACCATGTTGCTGGCTGAGTGTGAATCGGCAGGCGTATCGTTGCAGTTGAACTGTGCTATTCAGGAAGTATCAAAACACAATCAGTTCCAGCTTGAAACGGGCAGGGGGGTGTTCACGGCAGACTCGCTGGTGATCGCCTCAGGCTCACGATCCATTCCCAAAATGGGTGCGACAGGATTCGGACATCAGATTGCAGATCAGTTCGGCCTGAGTGTTACAGAGCTTAAGCCAGGGCTTGTTCCATTTCGCCTGACGGGCGGTGAGCAGGAGCATCTTAAAGCTCTGGCAGGGATATCTCTGGATGTTTCAATCAGCTGCAATGGACACGCATTCCGTGAACAGATGCTCTTTACTCATCGGGGAATCAGCGGCCCGGCGGTGTTGCAGATCTCCTCCTACTGGGGGGAGGGGGAGAGCATCTCAATAGATCTTCTGCCCGGAGTGGATGTTTTGAGCTGGCTGATCCGGATGCGGCAGGAGCGGCCCGGGGCGGCACTGAGAACAGTGCTGGCAGAGAGGTTGCCAAAGCGGCTGATTCAATATCTGTGCAAATCACTGATCAGTGATGAAGTGCTCAGGCGGCTCTCTAATCCTGAGATGGAAGCGGTGGCAGAGAGGCTGCATAACTGGCAGTTGAAACCCGC
>WSZY01000104.1 GCA_013139875.1 Mariprofundaceae bacterium
ATGGCAGGAGAAGTTTCATTTGAACAGACTCGTGCAAAACATTGGGATCTTGATTTTGCATTAACTTCCAGTGAAGCGTCACCCTTTCTATTTTCAATCCTTGATACCGAATGGAAATTTGATTCACTCAAAGGAAAATCAGTGTTGAAAAGTGGAGCGGGAGAGGAGCTGTTTGAGCAGGTAGTGCTCGAACCCCTTGAGTTGCGATCAGGAGAGAGTCTGGTTCGTGCCAAAGTTGAGTGGAAAGCCGGACAGTTCATGCTTTCAGCCACCTCTTCACATGTTGATATGCCTTTGGTCTGGAATGGCTTAAGGCCTCTGGATGACGACAGGGCGTGGCATGCATGGCTGGCCAGCATGCAAGGCGGTGTTGCTTCCGATGCAAGGGCTGAGCTGGCATTTGCATGGGCAACTCCATGGAAGGGAGTGCCTGCCAGCAGTGAGTGGGATTCACTTCAGTATCATGTAACTGCTCACGTTGAAGATGCAGATATATTCCTCGGTACCGGTCAGGATGCGGCCATTCATACAGAGGCTGATGTTGAACTTGATCAAACCGGGCTTAAAGCCATTGTAAACTCAACAGAACTGCCACATGCAATAGGCCTGGCAAAGGGTGGCCTGAGCATCTCGTGGGATTCACTTCTGCTCGAAATTAACGGAACGGCTGAAGCTGATGCCGGCAGGCTTCATGCATGGCTGGATGCTGATGAGGCGGATCAGATCAGTTGGTCAGCGGCTACAGCAGCGGCTGAATTTTCTATTAAATGGTTGCCAAAGGAAGACTTTCCACGAAGTGCAATTCTACACCTGAAACCGTTGACACCGTGGTCTCTGGAAGTCAAAAATATTTCCTTTGAGGTTCCTTCAGGAGAGGTGGTATGGGAACTGGATGAAGGCATCCGCTTTAATAAATTGTTGTGGGCAACACCACATTTGAGTGGAAAGGCTGACCTGTTTGCTAAAAGGGGGGAGTCAGGAGGCTGGAAGATTGTGTCGATGGAGGCTCATGCAGAGGGCCCCCTTTCCCGACTGGTTGGCCATTTTCATCTGCCCATTGAGTCTGCAGCGGGCAGGCTTTATACATCTCTGAAGTTCGATGGACGCTGGTATGGAGATATCAACCTGAAGCAGGCGTCCTGGTCAAATCTTCTGGGGACAGAGAAGGCGGTGGGAGACCCAATAAACATTATCTATCAGGGTAAAAGTGTTGAGAAACAGGGTGCTCCGACTTTTCTCATAGAGAAGGTTGTCTGTCGTGATCAGCTTCTGCGCCTTCGTGGTGATGGTGAGCTTTCAGCTTCCGGACTGCGACTGAATTTGAAGCGGCTGGAGAGCGCATCATTCTCCGGCGAGTTGGTAATTTTTGCCCCCTTTGGTTCCGACCCATGGGAGTTGGATGTCAATGCCGATTATCTGAATCGGAATGCACTGCCGGCCACACTTCCCCGTAGTGCGGAGTTGCACCAGAAACCGTGGGCGCTTCGGGCTGAGTTGAAAGAATTTCTATGGGATGATGCGCGCATTGAGGGGGCAACAATCCGTCTGGCATCTGCGTTGAACAGCACAGGCATACTTAAGGCAAAAATATTGCAGACCGGCACCGTGACGTTAAACAACGTTGCTGCTGTCTTCTCAATGCCGGGAGAAGGGAAGATAGATCTGAGATCTTTTGAGGCAGGGTTAGGCGATATTGACTTAAAACTTTCGGCAACACTTATCCCCGGAACTCCATCGGGTATGCTCTGGAGAGGCTTTGCCAAACTTGAAGGCAATTTTGGAGAGATGATGAAGCAGGCAGGGCAGTCGAACCTGTTTGAAAATGGTGATATGCATGTTCTTTTTTCCGGTCGGGGGGAGCTCTTGCGTAAGCAGCCCTGGTGGCAGGGATTGGACGGCCGCTTGCGACTAAGGGTGGATGATGGGCGCCTTATGAAAGGAGGGACACTGACAAAGTTTCTTGCTGCCACCAGTATTGCTGATCTTCCGGCACTCTTTGTGGGTGACCGGGAGGATCTGACCAGGCCCGGGCTTGGATATAAACGGCTTCAAATGGAGGCTGTTTTACATGGTAAAAATATCCAAATCCATCAACTGGCCATGCGCTCTTCAGCGATGGATGTTGCCGGGCAAGGCAGCATGGATGTGGAGCAGTCAGATATCGATTTAATATTTGTTGTGCGGCCGCTTCAGAATCTTGATGCACTGCTCTCCACACTGCCCCTGATCAGGGATATATTTGGAGGGGCGGCACACAGCTTTATTCGCAGGGTCTATCGAATGCACGGGCCTATTGCTAATGCGGAGGTCACGCAGATATCAACGTCTGAGGCCGGGCTATCAGATCCCGGAATGGTTGAGTACTTGCTGAATCTGCCCGGGCGGTGGTTCGGTAAGGGCGACAGTGTAACAGAGTAGTGTTTCTGTGGTTTTGATAGTGCAAAAAAAATGCAGCCTCATATAATGCCCGACATGCGCTTAATTATGCTGGACACTGAAACCACGGGCCTGTCTCCTCAAAACGGAGATCGCATGGTAGAGATTGGTGCGATTGAAGTAAGCCACCGAAAGCTACATTCGGACCGAACATTCCATCACTACATCAATCCGCAACGCGATATCCCTGAGACGGTGGTGCGAATCCACGGCATCAGTAATGCAAAGGTAAAAGATGAGCTGACATTTGAGCAGATTGCAGATGACTTTCTTGAATTTATCCAGGGGGGCACGCTGGTGATTCATAATGCAGCTTTTGACCTGGGTTTTATCATGAATGAGCTGGCACTCTTTGGTAAACCCGGGATTGGCGATGTTCCTGTCATTGACACGCTGGAGCTGGCGCGCAAACAGCATCCTCAGCAGAGAAATAACCTGAACGCACTCTGCGATCGCTATGGCGTGGAACGTGGGCATCGTGAGCTTCATGGAGCGCTGCTCGATTCCGAACTACTGGCTGAAGTCTATCTGGAGATGACCGGAGGAAGGCAATTCTCTCTGGGTACGGATATTCAGGCAAAGCCTGCTTCAAGCTTTGTTCAGGTCTCCAGAGGCGCTCGTAGTCGGGATGAGAAGGCGGAAACGGCAACCATCATGCGGCGAGCCTCTCTGAAGGTGTCAGAAGATGATCACGCAGCGCATGAGGCCATGCTCAAGCGCATTCATCAGGAGAGTGATGGCCAGTTGATCTGGAAAATAGTGGATTAGGCGTGCTTGTCCCCTCGCCCATACTCCTGATTTGTGCCGGCAATCTGTGTCGAAGCCCTTTTGCGGAAGGCTATATGCGGAAGCGATTTGATCAGGCCGGTGTAAATGCCGAATGTTTCAGTCGGGGACTTCTATCGATGCCCGGGCAGAAAGTTCCTGAACTGGCAGTAAAAATTGCTGAAGAGTTTGGTGTGGATTTGAGCGGTCATGTTTCACAGGCGCTGCTGGCTCCGGATATGGACCGGGCGGCACTGGCACTGGTCATGGAATCCGGACAGCGCCAGCATCTCAGTAAAGTACGGCCTGCACATATCGGAAAGATCATGATGCTTTCCCAACTGAGTGGTGGACAGAGAATCTCTGACCCGATGGGAAGAAGTGAGGAGACCTTTCGCAGAGTGTATACTGAAATCACAGAGTATAGTGATGCATGGATGGCGCGCTTTGGAATTCAATAAACTTTATATGATCAGGGCAGGTATAGCTCAATGGCAGGAGGGGTAATTGACTGATCCGGTTCGCTTTAGCTTTCCCCTCTCTCCACGCATGCGCTCTTTTATGGAGTTGCGTGACGGATTGCGCTGTCTGGAGTCTGCACGGCAGTACGACCAGCCCTATGCATGGCTACTGGCAGCATCAGATGTAAGAACATCGCTACTTGGTGAGCATGGGCGGAAACAGGCTGTGCCGGAACTGATTGGACTGCTGTCTGCGATGCGCACTCATCTGACGCAACTGGCTGAGGGACACCCCGAATTCAGAGGAAAGCTTCTGGAAGCATGTGATGTAATTGAAGATTACATAGAGTCAATGCGCCAGGGAATTCATAATGCCATCGACTTTTTTAATCAGGATGCACTGCTGAGTAGCTACTTTAATGCATTGAAAAAGCAGGATCTGCTGGCACATAAGCCGGTTCTTTCCCAGAGTTTGAATGTGCTGTGGGCTGGTGCCAGGCATAAAGATATCCTTGCCGGTTATCTGCATGATCTACATGCAGCAGTAGCCCATCTTGATGTTATGCTCAATGATTTTGTCGGCTGGGAAAGCCGGGTGGCTGAATCGGGATCCGATCAGATCACCCCTGACCGTGGTGCTGAGTACGGGTTACTGGTTGTTGGTCTTGACCCGGCGGTTGTGCAGCGGGGAATTATACCGGACTGTTCGGGCAATCGACTGGCTATCCGTATTCGCTTTCAACAGTGGAAGGCCGGTGAGATTGCTTGCGATGTTGATTATGACCAGCCCTATTATGCCATGCTGGTGCCTGTAGCGTGAGCCGGCTGTTTTTATGTCCGATATGCAAGTCAGAACTCAGGAGAGAGGCATTAGATTTCCCGTTTTGTTGTGAGCGATGCCGTCTGATTGATCTGGGCAGGTGGTCTGATGGCTCCTATGCAATTCCTTCTGATGAGAAGGTAGTGGAAGATGAGGAGCTGAACGGGCTTCTGCATTGAATCAGGCAGTTCTGAAAAAAGACTTCAGGGTTTATACTTATTTTCTAATCTCGTTGGCACTGGCTGTTCCAGTCATGTTTTTACCCCTCTCCCTGCTCATTACTCCCACTATAGGTGTTGCGGCTGAAAAGAGCTGGCTGATTGCGGCATGCCTGCTTCTTCTTGTGGCCGTGGTTTCCGAT
>WSZY01000193.1 GCA_013139875.1 Mariprofundaceae bacterium
GAAGGTGGTATCAAAGCTACCCACATGAGCGGAAAGTTCGACCTGCCCGACTGAGGCCCAGCCGTTGGGCGGGGCGTCAACCAGTATCAGCCGACTCTCAAAACCGGGCTTAAAGAGCCGTATCATACGCTTCCCTGCCGGTACACCTTTGAAGGTAAAGGTTCCGTTCAGTGCCGGGTCGGTTTGAGTCAGCTTCGCCCCTGTCTTCAAGTCTTCAAAAGTAAATCCTACACGGCTGCTGTCGCCCTCCAGGGTAACTGTGCCGGTCACCGTGCCGGGCCGAGCCATCAGCACAAGAGTTTTAGCATGGCTTATGCCATCCTGCTTTATAACGACATCATATCTTCTGCCGCCAACGTAATCGGCGCCAAAGCTTGCTTCAAGCTGATACTCCCTGCCCGGAGGGACATTGGAGAAGGAGAAGTTTCCACCTCTGTCGGTTTTCGTTGCCTGCTTAACACCATTTCCGGAGAGGGTAACTGTGATTCCGGTATGATCAGACTTGCCGGGGAAGATCGCTGACCCTAGCAATACGGTCTCCTGTACAGCCGCAGACGCACTGGCCGTGGTGGAATAGCCGGCAGCCATACCGATGCCGACAATGGCAAGGGTGCCAACAATCATGGTGGAAATCAGCGATCTCTTCATTATTCTCTCCAATACTCTTTATTTCAAAACAGGACCTTTACTCGAGAGGGGCTATCAGGCTCCTGACGAAAGTATATACGCCACTGTATCAGTTCAACAGGCTCAGTATATCGCTGGCCATTTTCTCTGCAGGGCTTGTCGAGCGATAGAGGGCCCGGGTGCGTCCCTGGGTGTCAATGATGTAGATGAAGTCCATGTGATCAACAGCGTAGTCTGGGCTGCCATCTGTCACGATCTTTCTGTAAGACATCCGGAATTGAGCAGCCACCTTGGCAATCTCCTGCGGAGTGCCTGCCAATCCGACATTGTTATCACCGAAATAGTCTGCATAGACTTGGGCTTTTTCCGGGGTGTCCCGCTCCGGATCGACAGTGATAAAAATATTTTTAACCCGGCTTGCCTTGCTCCCAAGCTGGCTTCGTGCGGCCTCCATTGTTGACAGTGCGGTCGGGCAGACATCGGGACAGTGTGTGTAGCCGAAGAAAATCATGACAACCTGGCCGTTAAAATCGCTCAGACTGACCTGTTTTCCTTCCGCGCCGGTGAGGGTGAAATTGCCACCAACACCGGATATGACACCCAGCTCGGCCTGTGCTTTTTCCGTGCTCAGGGCGAGAACCGCCAGGATTCCGCAAAAAATTGCGGGCCAAAAGAATAGTTTTTTCATGATTTCTCCCTGAATAATTTCCTTACTCTATAATAATAAAAACTTTGCGACTTATGAAGTTATATTCATTGATATATATCAAAGTCTGCTGCCGCAAAATCACCCGGCTCAACCGCCTGTTAGCGGGTCGCCGGAGGCATGATTATAAGAGATTCTGCCTGTTCGTATAAGGTGAAAAAAACACCCCGAAGGCAGAGATAGTGCGTTACAGATCCGGATGGCTCATTGCCGTGTTTGCCAATCTGCATACGCTGTCTCCATGGCTTCCGTGTTCCGGGGAGAGAGCTTCAGAACCACGCCGTTACTGGCTACCAGTTCTTTTACAGAGCTATAGAGACTCATGTAATTATCTTCCAGCGCGGCATTGCCCGGAGATATGGCAGAGAAGATCGCCTTGGTGTATGCGATTGTTGAATCAAAGTACGTCACTGTGGCCATGTGCAGTTCGTCTACCAACGCTTCACTGCACCTGCCCTTCTCTTTGCACGGAGTAAGTCTGATTTTTAGACTATCAATATAGAGGGTGTTTTTAGGATACCCGAAGTCCGGAGACAGTTCGTCTCTGGATATCTCCTCTGCTGCATCTTTCAGTTCATAAACCTGATAGGCATTGTTTTCACACGCACTGAGCGTGAAGATGATTAAAATAAAACAGAGACAGCGTGTACGCATTATGACGGGCTCCTGTTTGAAGCGGGCGCTTCCATATCGGGAAGTGGTGCAGGCGATTCCGGGTTGACGAGAAACATATAGCCCAGTGCCAGGCCAAAAATAAGCACAAAGAAAATCAGGTTGCGATGCTCAAAGCGCTTGCCGCGTCTGATTTCAATACGGTTAAGAATGCTGCTGGCGAAAAAGTAGCTGACGATGGCACCAATGGTGTAAAAAAACATAAAGCTCAAGGCGGGTCTCCTGTTTCGAATAAGTGAGTAGCCAGCAAATACCCCGGTTTGTCAGGGTATTTTCAATATGGGCCAATTCAGAGCCGAAGCTTACTTCCGAGCTTTGAAATATGCCATGACTGCGTCAAATCTGGCAGCTTTTTTTGCACTGCAATTTAGTTGTCTCTGCACATTCATCATTGATTCAAATCAACTCTTTTTCTGATAACTTTTACATGTTACCGTCCGCGTGGTATATAAGTTAATCATGCAAGCAGGAGCGCCACTCTCGGGACTCTGTTATTCAGGCTCTTGAAAACCATTTTATTATTGGCGGTATTGCCCTGTATGTTAATTGACATATATCAAGGAGTCTTGACCGAACCTCAGCAGTGTTGCGGGTCTCGATTAACGTTTTTTAATCTAATTTTTATCTAAAAAGGGAGGAGCTATGTCAGAAACCAATGAACCTGTATCATTCATGCAGCGGATTCTGGACAATCCATTTATGCTGTTATTTATCGGCATCATTTTTCCAACGCTTATTTATCTGGTATGGGGCATTATGGAAATAATGGCCGCGCCTAATGCGCCGTTGTAGGGGTGGGGTATAACATGTCAAAAACAAGTTTAGACTCACCCGATCGCAATTGGTGGAGTGCACCGATTGGTCTGGATGAAATCATCTGGATCACCATCGCTTTCATCTGGGGCATTTTTATGACCTTTATGATGGTTTACTGGTATTACGCCGGTGATCAGAACCAGACCGGAGAATCTTTCCGTATCAGTGCTGAAGCTTTTGAAGTCAAGATGGACAAAATGATCGAAGACTATCAAGTCGGCGAAGAGCATGGCTATCCGATTGTTGCAGTACCCGAAGGCGGGGACATCTACATTCAGGCTAACCAGTTCTCGTTTCCGGTCATTCCAAAGATCAGGGTGGGGAAAACATATCGTTTCCATCTGAATTCGGCTGACGTGAATCACGGCTTTTCGATTCAACCAGTCAATATCAATCTTCAGCTTGTTCCCGGGTATGATTACATACTCAAATTGACACCCAATTCAACGGGTGATTTTCACATCGTTTGTAATGAATTTTGCGGCATCGGTCACCATGAGATGCTTGGCAAAATCATTGTAACCGAATAAGGGGAGAGAAATTAATATGTCAAATGCTTCAGAATTTCGAATTTGTCCTGATACAGGGCTGAAGATTCATAAGCCGGCTGAGCTGCTAATCAAAGCTAATGCTGTAGTCGCTATTGTATTCTTCCTCGTTGGTGGCCTGATGGGCCTGTTGGTTGCGTTAACGCGCATGCCTGCAGTGCACCTACTTCCACCTGATCTGTTTTACCTTGCACTTACCGCACATGGCGCCGACATCCTGGTGGTTTGGATTATCTTCTTTGAGATTGCCAT
>WSZY01000113.1 GCA_013139875.1 Mariprofundaceae bacterium
ACCTATGGCGATGATGCGGTGGGACGTAACGAGTCACGCAGGAAAAACATGGATTTTATCCAGTTTCACTACGATATCAGTAATGAATTCTATGCACTTTTCCTTGGCAAAGAGATGCAGTACTCATGCGGCTATTTCACCGAGCCTGACAACTCCATTGATCAGGCCCAGTTCGATAAACTGGACATGATCTGTAAAAAGCTGCGCCTGAAACCGGGTGAAAAGTTTCTTGATATCGGCTGCGGCTGGGGCGGGCTTGTCTGCCACGCTGCCCAGCATTACGGCGTGAATGCATTTGGAGTTACGCTGTCGCAGAAACAGTTCGATTTCACCACGGAAAAAATCAAACGCCTCGGCCTGGAAGAGCGAATTACCATTGAACTCAAGGATTATGAGAAGCTGGAAGGCAGCTTTGATAAAATTTCCAGTGTCGGCATGTTTGAACATATCGGCATCGACAATATGCCGAAATATTTCCAGAAAATTAATTCGCTACTGCGTGATCGGGGCCTGCTGATGAATCACGGCATCTCAAGGCATGCCAAAGCGACAAAAAAAGCAGCGAAAAGGATCAGGCCGGAGCGGCGCCTGCTGCTGAAATACATCTTCCCCGGCAGTGAACTCGACAATGTCGGCCATACGGTTGATCTGCTGGAGATGAACGGTTTCGAGGTGCACGATGTGGAAGCGTGGCGTGAGCACTATGCACTGACCTGCCGGCACTGGTATCGGGAACTGATGCGGCACAAAGATGAGGCTGTCACATTTGTCGGCGAGGAGAAGTTCCGCATGTGGGCACTTTATCTGGCCGGTGTATCCATCGGTTTTGCCGATGGCTCCATGCATATCTGTCAGGTAGTGGCCAGCAAACGGGTCGCCAAGGGGCCGTCCGGGCTGCCGCTTACCCGCGCAGACCTCTATAGTTAACGGCCGTTAAGGACAGTCTGGAAAAATTAGCCGCTCCGGTCGAAATAGCTATCCGCCGCTTTCTGGGTGGCATCCATCGCCCGCTGCACACGATTCAGTGCTTCGCCGTCATCTTCATCGGCAGCAACAGAGAGCGGTTCACCGTAGACAAATACACCACGGGTGAACGGTTTCGGAATATAGAAGTGATCCCACGATGAGGTGATACGCCACTGCCGCTTTGTTGCCCAGATCAGGGGTCGAACCGGGAGCCGGGTTTTTTTGGCCAGCAGCACGGTTCCAATCTGCACCTTTTCGCGCGGCCCTCCGGGCCCATCCGGTGTAATACCAAAATCACAGTTCTCCCGCTGGAATGTTCGCACCATCTGCAACAGTGCCCTGGCTCCACCACGGGTGGATGAACCGCGGATCGTCCTGAACCCCTGCAGGTGCAGTGTGTCGGCAATATAACCACCATCACGGTGTTCGGAGATCAGCGTGTAACCACGGCACCCTTTGAGTCCGGTTCCCATCATCAGGATACGTGCATGCCAGAAGGCAAAAATATGGCGTCCGGGATCAGCCGGATCGTAACGCCGCCCGACGTATTCCCAGCGAATCGTATGCGACAGGGTAGCGATAATCATCTTGATCAGTCGCGGTACCAGCCATCTTGTCAGTCGATCCTTCATACGGGTTTTCGGCCTCCTGAAGCCACGGTTTCGATCTCAGCCCTAAACTTATCACCAATACGGTGATGAAGTTAGACCCCGTGAATCCGGGACCCGGATAAAACAGCCGGTCTGTTCCTGCAACTTACAGAGAAGCAACAGGTTGTAGCCTATGGAGTTAATCTATCGAGTCCGCCTCAGGCCGCCAGAAACGGATCATCGCATCATCAACAGGGCACCTCTCAAACTGACCATGCCACTGCCGGATCAGATGAATGTCGGCAACACTATCCAGGATTCTGAAGCCGGTGCTGCCACTCTGACGCACGCCAACCGTATCACCACTGCCGCGCATCTTCAGGTCTGCCTCGGCCAGTTTCAGGCCATCATGGGTGCTGACAAGATGATTAAGCCGCTCTGTGGAGAGAGGTGTAGCATCCTTGCCGGGCAGCAGAATGCAGTAGCCCTGCGCGGATGAGCGCCCCACCCGGCCCCTGAGCTGATGCAGCTGGGCAAGTCCATACTGCTCAGCCTGCTCAATCACGATCAGACGGGCCTCCGAAACATCCATGCCCACCTCCACCACTGTGGTGGAGACAAGTATCCGGCACTCTCCGGTTGAGAATGCCTTCAACACACTGTTTTTATCACTCCCCTTCATGCGGCCATGCAAGCCGAGCACCTTCTCATCCGGAAACCGCTGGCTCAACAGCTCCACCCGTTGATCCACTGAAACCCCGTCTTCTTCCTCATCAATGCGTGGTACAATCCAGTAGATTCGATCGCCCTCGCCACTGCCGGAACCATCCAGAATCCGCTGCATCCCCTCTGCCAGCCTGCCCATCTTGTTCGGATCAAGCAGGCGCGTCTCCACAGGTTTCCGGCCCGGAGGCATCCCTTTCATAACACTTATGTCCATATCCCCATAAAGCGAGAGTGCCAGTGAGCGTGGAATCGGCGTGGCTGTCATACCCAGCAGATGTACCGCCACTTCACCCCCCTTGCCGGCAAGAGCCCAGCGCTGCTTTACGCCG
>WSZY01000125.1 GCA_013139875.1 Mariprofundaceae bacterium
GAGAATTCGGCGACAGCGAAGGCGGCTGCATAGTGACCGGTGCAGGCATCAGCGGACATACGAATGGATATCGCACTGAGCAGGCCCTGATGCTGTTACCCCTGGTGACGGGCTATATTGAGACCCGGGGAGGGAACTGCCTGCCGAGGCAATTCGAACTGGGAGCAATCAAACCCGCTCCTCAGACTCCGAGTCGCAGCAATCCGGTGAAACACTCTCAAAAATTTCCAGTGGATGTGGGAGACGCATACTCTGTTGGCCTGCTTTTCAGTTACAATACAAACCCGGCCTTTGAGGCCCCTGCAGCAGCACTGTGGCGCGGGGCACTGGCCGATCAGTCCAGGGTCAGGTTCTCTGTAGCAATAGGGACTTTCGGCAACGAAACAGCGGAGATGGCCGATTTGATTCTTCCAGAGGCCCATTGGCTGGAACGCAACGAACCGGTGCAGGGAACGGGGAGTCTTCTGCCGTGGGTAAGCCTGAGGCAGCAGGTTGTTACGCCTCCGGGGCAGGTGAAAGAGTTGCGTGATATTCTGCGTGATATTATCCACGCGACCGGCGATACGAAAAAGATGCACTATTGGCAATTCAAGGATGCACGCCAGTGGATGAGCCAGCAGCTCAACGGCGTTGCCGGACTGAAAAAGGATGGCGGCTGGGAGCTGATGGCCAAACACAGTGGCGTCTGGCCTATTTACGGCTATCTGCATCCGGAGATACGTCGAATTGTTGATGAGCAGGGAGAAGAGGTTATGCCGGAGTATGGCCGGCCAGTGAAGATCGATATAAAAACTTTTCCACACTGGGAACCTGCCGAGGATGTTGTAACAGCAAAATATGAATTAACACTGCTTGTGCATGACTCCGATTACCATGCCGGGGATGCATCGGCAAACAACAAAGTGATTGTGGAAAGTTCACTGGCCAATCACCTCCACGTGAATGTCACTGTCGCAAACCAGCTGGAAATTCGCGATGGCGATCTGGTTCGTGTGACATCAAAGGCAGGGTATCTGGTAACCCGTGCCCATCTCACCCAGACTGTCCATCCGGAGATTGTTTCCATGCACCGTGATGGTGGGCACTGGGCTATTGGTGGAATAGCAAGCGGCAAGGCAGGCCCCAAGCATGAAGAGGCTCTGGCAAATATTGATGCAGACATTGCACACAACCTCTGGTGGACGGATTCGGGAGTGCATCCAATGGATATCATTCTGCCTCTGTTTGATGAAACAGGAGGTGGCGCGGCGACAGCAGTAGCTGTAAAAGTAACAAAAGCCCAGCAGGGGGATGAATACGGTACGGTAAAAGCCGATCTCTCCAGCATGACTGCTTTTTTGTCTCAGGCAGCCAGGCCGGCGGAGAGGGGTTAATCCGGTGAACAAAAAACTTCAGATTATTATTGCCTCCTCCATTGGTGTTGTGGGACTGATCCTGATTATTGTTGCCGGGAAAATTGGTATCGTACCCGTTGTCGGGATTGATTCCGCCTTTCAGGCGGAGGGCACCTGCAATACCTGCCACGAGACATGGTACGATGAATCCCGTTATGCTTTTAATCCCGAGGGCAACAAGGAGTTACCCTGGGGCGTTACCGTTGGCTGTGCCGAGTGCCATCCGGTTCAATTTGAGGAATACAAGCTTTCTGCCATGGGCAGCAGCAAGAGCCCTCTGAAACCCGGGTGCGTTAACTGCCACGATAATCCACATTCCGTTTTCCGCTGGTTTAAGCATATGTATCTGGCCGATGAAGGCTGGAAGGATGTGCAACGTGCACTTCGTGATCGTGATTTTTATAACAACAAACTCACGCCACGTCTGGCCAAAACAGCTCGCGAACACTTTGTTGCAACAGACAGTAAAACGTGCAGGGAGTGCCATACCCGTGAGGACCACGAGTCTATCCTCAAGGGCACCATCGGAGAATTCCGACCGGATATTCCGCCGCATAAACAGATGCTGAAGGATGGACTAACCTGTGTGCAGTGCCATCAGAACCTGATACACAATCTTTCGGTTCCCGCTGCGTGGCAAGGGAAGCAGACCAAGGCGCAGCAGGGCCAAATAGATGCGGGTAGGGTGAAGTCAGAGGATTGTGCTGGTTGTCATGGAGAAGATGGCAATAGTGAGGATTCCATGTTTCCGAGCATTGCAGGCTTCAATGCCAACTACACCTATATGCAGCTTCTGGCTTTCAGAGATGGCATACGCAAGAGTGATATGATGGAAGGCACGGTTGCCGATCTCAATGAACAGGATATGGCTGATCTGGCAGTCTATTTTGAAGCACAGAAAATGAACACCACCGCTCCAGTCCCCAAGGTGCTGAACCTGCAACAACGTGCGGACATAGAAGTCGGTCAATCGCTGTATGAGACGTTATGTGCACGCTGCCACGGCTTGACCGGCAGAGGGCAGGGGGTTCTTCCGCCACTGGCAGGCCAGTATCCTGATTATATGCTGCTACAGATAGAGGCGTTCCGATCCGGTGATCGAAGCAGTCACTCGGTCATGCGTGATATTGTAAAGGATGTTTCCGAAGCCGACCTGAAATTGATTGCAGACTACCTTGCGGGGCTGGAACCGTAGTGCATGGAAATATTATCCCCATTCTGCCGGAAAGCCCGTCCGAAGGTGCGGTGGCGGAGATGCCGGAGACCCCGGCCCATAACCTGCTACGTATCTATCAGGTGTTTGTGAATGTGGAAGGGCTTGAAGTCCGCATTCACCAACCCGTTCTCGGCTTCATTCCCTTTATAAAAAAGAAAACATTCGGTTTTTATGCAGTGATGATGCTTGCTGCCCCGGTCTCCAGTAAGCCTCCACTTCTGCTAAGTCTGGCCAAGGAAGCCCTGGCCGATGAGTTTGCACCGATCAGCCGGAGTTCGCCGGATGAGTGGACTATTCAGCAGGTGGAGTGGCGTGAGGTGGGTTCTGCACCGCCGATGTTTCAGCAGCCCGGCTGCGTTGATGAAGATTGGGGCGCGGCATGGTACGAACTTAGTGATGCGGCTGCAAAGCAACACCGTTACCGGCTGGCCAAGGCCCGGCTGTGGAAGGGGCGGCGTGCAAAACAGCGGCCCATTCCCACTCCCGGAAGAGAGAGTGATGGAGGAGAAGAGAAGTGAAGGAATTTATCAAAAACAGTGATGTATTTTTCAGGTTTATTGATGATATTTTAATGGAAGAAGACCGTAAAGTCGTTCTCAACAAACTTGTTGAGAGTATCCGGGATTACCTTTCTGCAGATCGCTGCACACTTTTTATCTATGACAAAATCAACAATGAACTGGTTTCCAGAGTTGCTCAGGGGGCAGATGAAGTGCGCCTTCCTGCGGATGGATCCTCCCTCAGTAGCTACTGCTTCATGACAGGAAATACCCGATTTACAAATGATGCCTACAGTGAAAAAAAATTACGCGCCATAGAAGATGGTATCCAGGTTTCAACCAAATGGGATGACAAGCACCACTACAAAACAAAAAGTGCACTGGTGACACCGATTACCGCAAGGGGAAAACGGATAGGCGTGTTTCTGGCCATGAACAAACCGGGTGGATTTATCGACACTTCAGTTGAGGGTGTGATTGAGTTTGTTACTCTGCTTGGGCTTGCGGTGGAGATCGTATTGCTGGATGAGGCGCTTAAAGAGGGCAAAGGCATGGAGACGCTTCCCTTTTAGATACTGTCAGACCCTCTAGCCAGTCTCTCCTGTCCACTGGCTCCGAATGGCTTTCTCATTTTCACATGACCGGCACAAGCCGGTTTGGCTATCAGGGTGTGTGAAACTGGTGCCACATGAACTGCATCTGAGTTTTGCACATTCAAAAAGTCTGTGGGTGCCATCATCCAATATTGTCGCATCATCATGAACCACAAGAAGCTGCAGTGCCTGTTGTGGGCAGAGGGAAACACACAGGCCAC
>WSZY01000183.1 GCA_013139875.1 Mariprofundaceae bacterium
CGCCATCTGGCAGGAGTCAACCTTACAATCGAGCACCCGCATCGGATTCTTGCCGATGCGCTCATTGCAGGTTTCACAAAGCCTCTCTGCACGTGCTGTCAGGTATTCGACCAGCCGATCCTTGTAGGCCGGCCGGCAGGCCGGGCAGCCAAGTGAATTGAGCTCCATACGAACCTTTTCAAGCCCCAGCTCAGCCAGAAAGGCGCGTGCCATGGCCAGCATCTCGGCATCTTCCAGCGGCCCGGCAACACCGAACATCTCCACCCCGATCTGCTGAAACTGGCGCAGACGCCCCTTCTGCGGACGCTCGCGGCGAAACATCGGACCTGCATAGTACCAGCGCTGCACACCTGCACGCGTCAGCCCGGCCTGCAGATAGGCGCGCACGCTCCCTGCCGTACCCTCAGGACGCAGACAAATATGATCACCGCCCTGATCCTCAAAGCAGTACATCTCCTTGGAGACAATATCTGTCGCCTCTCCGATGGAGCGGATAAAGAGCTCCGTCGGCTCCAGCAGCGGCAGGCGTACTTCATCAAAGGCATAACGGGAAAAGACTGCTTTGGCCGCACGCTCAACACGGCGCCACCTGGCCACATCGGCAGGCAGTCCATCATGTATGCCACGGATAGTCTGTAACTTTTTAGCCATCTGATGTTCCTCTGCTTTCCCGTATCACAGCAGCCCTTCGCTCAATCTCCTCCACCAGGTGATCAAGCATCTTAGCTGAACTGATCCTGTCGGCTTTCTCACCATCACAATAGAGCGTATGGGTCGGATACCCTCCCGTGACACCCAGATCGACCTCCCTGGCCTCACCCGGACCATTCACCACACACCCGATCACTGCCACATCGAGGCTTTCATGAATATGTGCCACACGCTCTTCGAGCTTTGCCACGATCTCAATAACATTGAATTTCTGTCGGGCACATGATGGACAGGCAATCAGATTCACACCACGGTGACGCAGACCCAGCGACTTCAGTATCTCGAAACCGACACGTATCTCCTCTTCCGGCTCAGCGGCCAGAGAGACCCGAATGGTGTCACCGATACCATCGGCCAGAAGCAGCCCGAGACCAATCGATGATTTTACAGTGCCTCCAAAGCGGCTTCCCGACTCGGTGATGCCCAGATGCAGTGGATAATCCACAACCTCGGCAAGCTTTCGATAGGCGACAACCGTCATCGGAATATTGCTCGCCTTCAACGAGACCTTGATGTCATGAAAATCCATATCCTCAAGAATACGGATATGATTCAGTGCCGACTCAACCATCGCATCAGCACAGGGTTCGCCATACTTCTCATTAAGCTCTTTCTCGAGTGACCCGGCATTCACACCGATACGGATGGATACCCCCCGCTCTTTTGCAGCCCTGACCACACGCTCAACCCGATCCCGGCCACCAATATTTCCCGGGTTAAGGCGAAGCCCGTGCACCCCTGCATCAAGCGAGGCAAGGGCCATTTTATAACTAAAATGAATATCCGCGATAATCGGAACATCGGTCTGATTCAGGATCTCCGGCATTGATGCGGCTGATTCAACATCGGGAACCGAAACCCGGACGATGTCAGCCCCGGCAGACTCCAGACGCCTGATCTGTGCCACGGTTGCATCAATGTCTGTTGTCAGTGTGTTGGTCATCGACTGGACAGCAATCGGCGCATCACCACCGACAGCAACGTCACCCACCATTATTTTCCGCGTCTTATGCCGCGGCATTACTATTGAATCACGCACACTCTAAACCCTTTCTTTACTTGCCTTGTTTCGGGGCGTCCCCACTCCCGGTTTCACTTCTGAGAATCTGCAATCGCTCCTGCAACTGCCGTGCACGCCTGAGCGCATCAACATACTCAATATTTTCCGGCATCAGTGCCACAGCCCGTTCCCAGTATTGGACAGCCTTACCCAGATGCTCGCGACGGAACTCCAGACTACCCTTGGCAAAGAGAGCTGCTGCCTCTTTCTCAATGCTGGACTGTATCTGTTTCAGCAGTCGCTCAGCATCCTTGCCTCCCTCCCTGCGATAGACCAATGCGAATTTTTTCGCCTTGATCCACTCACCCTTGTCAATCAGTGCCTTTACCTGCTTCAGTGTAACTGATTTAGGCAGGGTGGAACGTTTGCTCAGTTTGCCGGCCTTTGACCTTGCAGCCCGTACCGGGGCGATATGAATCCCTTTTGGCATCGCACTTTTAATCTCACCCATCAACACTTTGCCACGGTCAGAGTCAGGCTCCAGCCTGAGATATGATTCCGCCTCAACATAGGCGATCTCAGGCTGTTCTCTGCCCATATAACGGCGTGCCTCTCTGTAGGCCAGGCTTGCGCGATCTTCAATCATCTCCTGGGCATGCTCGCGTGCCCTTTCAAAGGCAGCATCTTTGGGAGAGACACCTTTCGGTGGCTCATAAGCCTCCGGCCATGCCAGCAGAGCCGAGTCTTCAATTCGCCGTTGGGCCAGCAGACGATCCATACGCTCCTGACGCATCTTCAGCTCCATGCTGTCCCGTTTCTTCTTCAGGGATTTCGGCCTGGTGGAGTGGTCTGCAGCCTGCTGATAAAATTCTATTGCCTGCGACCATTTTCCGGCCTTCTCCGCCGCCCTGGCCTTTGCGTTGTAGTGCTTGACCAGGCGCAGGCGAGCGGGTTCAACCTTCTGCTTCAACAGTTTAAGTGCCTGAGGATAGTCCTCCCGCGTCTTATCCATGGCCAGAATCCGCGCCCTGGAAGTCATAATCCGGCCCTGATTATAATCGCCAAGTGCCGCTTCATAAGTGTTCAAAAAGCTGAATCTGGTGGTGCTCCCACCCTCTTTTGTAAGAAACCCTCCACACCCGCTAAGCAACAGGGCCACCAACAGCCAAGACAGTCTGCTCAAATCAACGCTCCTATACGTCACCGATTATCTGACGAACATCTGATGGAAGGGTCAGGTCAAAGGCCAATGCCACGGCATGGGCAATATTACGCTGCACACTCTCTTCCGCCGGCCTGATTGTGCCACAACGCATGGGCTTACTGACACCTTTAATATCGCGTTCGCCCATCTCATCAAATGAAAACTCACTGCTGCCAAGATGCGAGAAGGATGCGTGGGAGAGAACAACTTCGCCACCCTCTCCAAGCCCGCCCATCCGCGACGCCACGTTCACTGTGTCTCCGATCACCGTGTATTCCAGACGCTCTGCCGCGCCGATGTTGCCTACAATCACCTCGCCATGGTTAAGGCCGACTCTGAACTGGATCGGCTCGCCATTACCGCGCAACACACCAAGCTTGCTGCAGGCCACCACCATGGCCAGACCCGCCATGACCGAATGGCGGACATGGTCGGGATCCTCATTGGGATGGT
>WSZY01000075.1 GCA_013139875.1 Mariprofundaceae bacterium
TGTACGGCATTGACGGCATCATCGGGGTAGGCCGAGTGCCCCTGCTTGCCTTCGAATGCGATGCTTGCCTGCACAACACCACGACGCCCGCGACGGATCACATCACCCACCTCTCTGGAAGATGATGGTTCACCCACAATCACTGCATCCGGAAGGGTATGATCAGCCTGCATTTTTTCGACGATACGAATCGTGCCATCAATGGAGTCGCCCTCTTCATCAGAAGTGATCAAAAGCTGTAGCGTGGGAAGTGGAGTGAACTCGGCACACAGTGATGAAACAGCAGCAATCCAGCATGCTACACCGCCTTTCATATCCTGAGCGCCACGGCCATGAAGCAGCTTCCCGTCAGGGCCATCTTCAATCACCGCATCAAATGGAGGGTGTGGCCAATCTTCCAGGGGTCCTGTTGGCACGACATCGGTGTGTCCTGCAAAAGCCAGTCTGCCTTTCAGCTCACCGGTGCGGGTGTAGATGCTGTTGATGATACCGCCTGCATCAACACCGGTGCGGACAAAACCCAGGGGTGCAAGAAGCGATTCGATATAATTCTGACAACCACCATCTTCAGGCGTGATGGATTCACGGCGAATCAGTTTGGCGGCAATTTGAGTTGCAGTGCTGTATGTGGCTGTTGTGTTTGAAGATTCAGACATGGCGGCAGCCTAATCAAAAGCCGGCAGAGGTGGTACTGTGAATTTCCTTTTTGACCCCGGCTGCATCTATTCCCAACTGGTAGGCCTCGGCCAGCGCCTGCTTAAGTCGGGGGTGTTGCTCAAGCTCTGCAGGGTCCATATGCCGATTCACAATCTGCTGCAGTTGCTCATCCACTCTTTTCTCTTCCCATTCAGACTTAAAACCTTCGACATCAAATTTACCATCGTGAACAAACCGGGCAGCCATACCTGTAGCATCTGAAAATTTCATATCCGACATCATCATCACATCGTATTCATGTGAATAGATATCGATGCGGTTTTCATTGGCCAGATGAGTGTAGAGACAGGGGATTGAGTCTTTTTCCATCAGCTCGTCCAGGTTGATACGGCAACCCGGCTGGAATGTTTTGCCTTTAAAGGAGAATGGCAGGGTAATGGTGAGGGCGTTACTCTCCTTGTTCATGGAACTACTCACGCATCATCCTTTTTTTCATCTTCTTTGCTCTTGCCACCAAAAAAGAGAAAGTAGAGGCCGAATATGACAGTTGGACCCCATACAAAAATACGTTTGATACGCATATCAGGCCACTGAATCAGACCAAACTGATCAAGCCCCATGACAGCAATCCATATTACCATAAAGACAAAGGCGGCGATTTTAACATTATGACTCATTACTCAACCTCATCTGCCGGGGCGTTTTTCAATATGGAGCCTTTCAAAGGCCTCGCATCGTCTCTGCACGGATCTGAAACATGCCTGCTCAGTCGCTAGCCCTTCAATGGTTTCCAGAGTTCCACACTCTATGTTTTCATAGGTTTCCATGAAAGTGGTTTTACCCTCAGCGTGACGGACAAAGAGCTCTCCGTGTATGCCTGTTTTTTCAGAAAGGTCACTGAGCCACTGTCTGAAGCTCGCTTCTGAACCCGCTTCTGCATGATACCAGATGAACAGGGAGTCCGGCGCTCTCTTCTCAGGCACGGCATGCCCCGATGACCTGAACCGAATCACCTTCAGGGTCGATCAGTGGCGTTCGGCTCTCTACGATCTCTATCGGGAGATGGGCGATACCAAATACCTCATCACCATTCAGGGCTGCAGAAGTTACTCTGCCAATCTCAACGGTAGTTGATACGGAGCAGGGGAGCGTTGTTGGAAGTGTTTCAAGCTGAACGCGAAAGAGCCGCTTTTTGATGCCGCCACGCCACTGCATACGACTGGTCACCTCCTGGCCGACATAACACCCTTTCTCAAAGCTGATGCCTTCAAACTCAACCAAATTGGCATTGAGCGGGAATATCTTCTCGTTCCAGTCGATACCGTAAACCGGAATGCCCCTGATAATGCGTGCTGCATGAATGGTCGGTTCACCGACCATGGTTTCAGCTTGTGTCGTGAGCGATGCCGCATCGTCTGTAACAATCCAGACACCACTATCGGCAGCTTCAGCCATGCGTATGGTGAAAGTCTCGCTACCGGCTACAGAGTTCGTTGAGAGACGGCCCTCTGCCGGAAGAGGAAGGTCGTGTCTCTCAAGGAGGCCATCACAGCCGACTCCCTGAATCGATATAAGTTTCAGTGAATCGACAATGCCGACTCTAAGCTCGTGCCCGAGTGAAAACTGGCGAAGGCGGCCAACCAGCGCCTCTGCATAATCTTTTCGCACAATGATGATCAGCTCCCGGTTGTGTCCGGAGATGATATAAAGGTCACTCACCAGCTTGCCCTGTGGTGTCAGGATGGCGGTGTAGATGCCGTGATTCTCTGTCAGTTGATGCATATCCTGCGTGATCTGCCCCTGCAGATAATCCAGAACGGTTGCACCTGAGGCTTTAATAATGGTGTATTCATCCCGTAAACAGGTGAGATATCCGTGTTGAAGGGTCGTACTCTCTTCTTTCGATAGCTTAAACATCATTGTTCGAAGCATCGCGGTGAGATGCGAAGAGCGCAAGCGGCGTAGCATGGAACGACCTTTCCAAATCTTTTTTTGATCGGATTTGTCTCTGTTTTAATCTCAGACGGGTAGCTGCTCTTGGCCAAAAGTGGTCATTCAAATTTTGTTTGGGCTATAGTGGGCTTGAAACAGGAGAAGAGGTTATGAAAGATTTAATTTGGGACGATACGCTGAGCGTCCATATTCAGGAAATAGATGAAGATCACCGCAGGCTTATAGAGCTGTTTAACATTCTCAACCATGCTGTTGTGGAGGGGGATGCGGCAGACTATATCGAAGCGGTGATGGAAGAGCTGATAAGTTGTACCGCATGGCACTTCAGGCATGAGGAGCGATTGATGCTGAAACATGGTTATGAAGCTCTTGCGGAACACAAGAGGGAGCACGAGGAGTTAATTGAAAGCGCCAGAGAGCTGCAGCAGAAGATCCTGCAGGAGGGCAAATCGGTCTCGAATGAAGATATCGAGTTTCTGGAGCGCTGGCTGGTCGGACATATCCTCGGCACCGATATGGATCTGGGCTCTTATCTTGACGAGGTGATGTAAGGGCGTTTATGAAAGCCCGCCCACTCTCGCGTCCATATGGGGCAGAGTTCCAGCAGATATATTTAGTCAATGTTCATTTAAAAGAGAGCACTTATACCACACTCAAACAGCAGAAATCAGCTTAAGTCACGCATCTGAAATCAGGGGGTAATCAAGGGGTGATGGCCACCTGATACTTCTGCATCTCCAGAGGCACATACCACTTCTCACTGTTATGGCCGATGCCGGCAGGGGCCGGATCGATGCCCTGAATACGTTTGTGCATGGCAGGGAGCGAGTAGGGGGCGTAGAGGAAGATCATCGGCACATCGTTATAGATCTCTTCCTGCACAATGTCGTAGTGCTTCTTACGCTCTGCCCTGTCAAATGTGCGTGTAGCAGCCACGAGGGCCTCATCCACCTTCGGGTTACTGTAGGTGAGAAAGTTGAACTGGCGTGCACCGGTCTGAGAAGAGTGCCAGATACTGTACTGATCCGGATCAGGGCTCAGTGACCAGCCCAGCAGCACTGCTTCGAAATTACGTTTGTTAATAAAGTTCTCGATGAATGCCGACCACTCGACCAGACGCACATTGATTTTGACACCGATTTTTTTCAGACGGTGCTGGATAATGGTGGCTGTGTTGGCGCGCTGTTTATTACCATTGTTGGTCAGGATGGTGAACTCAAAGGCTCTTCCGTCTCTGTCAAGAATCCCGTCACCATCACTATCTCTCCAGCCGGCTTCTGCAAGCAAGGCTTTTGCTTTGTCTACATTGTACGCTCTGGGTTTCAGCTTCTCATTTACCCAGTAGGTGCCGGGCTTGTAGGGAGTGGCGATGCTCTCTCCAAGGCCGAGCAGTACGCCATCAACCAGTTCCTGACGATCAATGGCAAGAGCCAGTGCCCGACGCACCCGCAGATCATCAAATGGCTTGCGGGTCAGGTTAAAGCCGAGGTAGGTGTAGACAGAGTTGAGATAGTTATATTTCCTGTAGTTGGCTTTGAGTACGGGCTTGGTTTCAAACAGGCGGCTATACTGCATGGGGGTTAACCCTATCGAGTCCAGGTTTCCTGCTGACA
>WSZY01000065.1 GCA_013139875.1 Mariprofundaceae bacterium
CCGAACGGCCTGTGCATCATCACGATCAACTCCTTTACCCTGCTGGTACATCAGCCCAAAACGATGCTGAGCCTCCGCATAACCACTGCGCGCTGAATTCCCAAACCAGTGGAATGCCTCATCATACCGGCCATCTTCAAACGCTGATTTTCCTTGCTCAACTGTGTCCGACTGGGTTGTTTCATAATCTTCATCAGAGACAGCAAAATAGACGGCAACAGCGCCTACCAGCACAAACAGGCCAACAAAAACAATTTTAATAAACTGCATTAATACCCACCCTGAAAATGTCTGTGGCGATCATAGCATCAATTTTGTGATCATGCTGTATCAGGAAAGTCCCAGCTTATCCCACATCTCATCCACACGGATCTTCACCTCTTCGCTCATGGCGATGGGGCTTCCCCACTCACGTTCGGTCTCCCCCGGAAGTTTGTTCGTAGCATCTATACCCACCTTGGAGCCGAGCCCCGCAACCGGTGAGGCAAAATCCAGATAATCAATAGGTGTATTACCTATGATGGTAAAGTCACGCTCAGGATCAGAACGGGTCGAAATAGCCCAGATCACCTCTTCCCATGAGCGGCAATCAATATCCTCATCAACAACAATAATAAACTTGGTGTACATGTATTGGCGCAGGTAAGACCAGATGCCAAACATGATTCGCTTTGCATGCCCGGCATATCCTTTCCTGATTGAAACAACTGCCACGCGATAGGAACATCCCTCCATAGGCAGGTAAAAATCAACAATCTCCGGAAACTGCTTTTTCAGAACAGGTACAAAGACCTCATTAAAGGCCAGTCCCAGAACAGCAGGCTCGTCAGGTGGTTTCCCTGTATAGGTAGAGTGATAGATGGCATCCCTGCGCATCGACATAGTCTCCACGGTAAAGACAGGAAACCGCTCTACTTCGTTGTAATATCCCGTGTGATCACCAAATGGCCCCTCATCGGCATACTCATCAAAAGAGATATGGCCCTCCAGCACAATCTCTGCACTGGCAGGAACCTGCAGGGGAACCGACATGCACTCGGTTAACACCGTCTTTTTACCCCGCAACAGGCCGGCAAACTGATACTCTGAGAGGGTGTCAGGAATTGGTGTGACTGCTGCCAGAATCGTTGCCGGATCTGCCCCGATAACGACTGCGCACGGAAACTTGTCCGCTCCTGAACTTCTGGCCTCCCGATGATCCTGTGCGCCGCCACGGTGCTTAAGCCAGCGCATGATCAGCTTGTTCTTCCCCAGTAACTGCTGACGGTAGATACCCAGATTCTGCCGCTCTTTATGAGGCCCTTTTGTAACAACCAGCCCCCAGGTAAGCAGCGGTGCGGCATCACCGGGCCAGCATGTCTGAATCGGAAGACGGGTCAGATCAACATCATCTCCCTGCAGGACGATCTCTTTCCAGGCAGCACGTTTCACTATCTTCGGTGCCATATGCAGCACCTGTTTTAATAGAGGGAATTTACCAACAGCATCTTTAATACCCTTGGGAGGCTCCGGCTCTTTCAGGTATGCCAGCAACTCCCCGACTTCACGCAATTCATCGGCAGAATTTTTTCCCATCCCCAGTGCGATCCGTTCTGCTGTTCCGAAAAGATTCGTTAACATCGGCATGGTATGGCCTTTAACATTCTCAAATAGCAGTGCCGGCCCACCCTGCTGCAACACCCTGTCTGAAATCTCCGTAACCTCCAGCTCGGAGCAAACAGGAGCTGTGATACGTTTCAGATCACCCCGCCCCTCCAACTCATCAATAAAAGCACGAAGATCCACATAACTCATGGGTTACTCACCAGCCCCGACAATTTCAAATTCATGCTCCAGATTTGAAAGCACAACGAGATCCCTGACCGCTTCCGTCAAACCGGAAATAACAAACCGCCTGTTTGATAACCGGCTCCACTGCAAGCCTTCAACAAGCGTGGCGATCCCGGATGAATCCATGTGCGGAACATCATCTAACAGTACCAGAACAGATTTTACCTGATCAGAAAAGCAGCTATTCAACGCCTTCCTCAAGGCAGGGGATGTATGGAAATTAACGTCACCTTTTACATGAATGCAGAGACTCTCCGCATTTTCACGATCCACACTCACTTCAAACTTCATTTGAACTCCTTCAGCTCATTCAGTCATGCTCATCAATGTTGAGCATCCAGCATACGTTCCCCTACCAGGTCGAGTTCTCCCTGCAGGCGTTCCAACTCAATGTGATCCCCTCTGTGGTCAGCAAGGTGCATCAATTGATGCAGCGCATCACTCTGACCCTGGAGATCTTCAAGAGCCCTGTAAATTGCCAGAGCATCCTGCAAACTGTTTCGTTTCTGAGATTCACCCTGCGTCAGCTTCGCGCTCAGGAGAAGTGCATGTGCTGCCAGCCTCGGTGCCCCGACTTCACGGCTCATCTCCGATACCAGTGCAGTCTCTTTTTTTGCGGTCTCATGATCCTGCTGCTCTTCTGCAAGCAGTGCCAGCCCCATGTGTGCCTCGATCTTATACAACATCATGGCTCTATCGGCTTCCCTTTTTCTGAGAACAAATTCGTATTCCTGCCGGGCAACATCATACCTCTGCTGCAGTTGGCTCAAACGTGCCGCAATAAGATGTATATCTGCCGGATAACCGGAGCCCAGAACATCGGGCTGCCATGCCTCTCTACCCTCTCTCTGAAGCAGAAGTGCCAGTGCAACTTTGGCCCGCATTTTTGAAACTTCAAGCTGATGCTGCTCTGCCACACTGAAAGCGCGCTTCAACGCCGCCTCTCCTTTTTGATCATCACCTGCGGAAACATGCAGCATGCCAAGATTGTACCAGGCACTGGCAACCAGATCCGGATCATTGGCAAGCTGGGCGGCTTGAAGTGCTCGCTCAAACAGCCTCTCTGCCACCAGCCAGCGCTCACGCTGCATC
>WSZY01000068.1 GCA_013139875.1 Mariprofundaceae bacterium
CTCGGAAAACATCAGGGCATTGCTCATTATACTCTTGGCCAGCGTAAAGGGTTGGGACTGCCGAACGGGCCATGGCATGTGGTCGGGCTTGATGGTGATTCAGCAACGGTGATTGTGGCGCATCCGGAAGATGCGGTAATTCGGGAAGTGAGTGTGGGTGATGTGACATGGATCAGGAAGCCTGAGCAGGGTGAAACAGTAACTGCCAAGGTAAGATATCAGATGCAGCCGGCTCTCTGTCAGCTTGATGGCAATGATGAACTGCACCTTACCTTTGATGAACCTCAGAAGCCGACAGCTCCCGGTCAGGTGGCGGCATTCTACAGTGGTGATGAACTGCTGGGTGGCGGCATCGTAGCTACCGTTATTTAGTATTTATTTGGCCTGTTCCGGTTGTCTGGAGGTATGATCCACAACCGAATCATGGGTAGTTCAGCATTGGCAGATTCTGTGTTATCATACCCAGCCAATTTCGGAGGGCGTTATGACGGATCAGGAAAAGCAGCCAGCTCGGCCAAAAAAAATAGCATCAAAAGAGTATGAGAAGGCCCTTTCAGAAATCTATGAAGAGCTGGTGAAGTGGCAGCACTGGGTCAAAGACAAAGGTTTGCGTATTGTTCTGATCTTCGAGGGTCGGGATGCGGCAGGAAAGGGTGGTACCATCAAGCGTCTGATGGAGCCACTTAACCCCCGTGGATGCAATGTGGTTGCGCTTCCTGCCCCCTCAGATCGGGAAAAGACCCAGTGGTACTTCCAGCGCTATGTCCAGCATTTTCCGGCTGCCGGAGAGATCGCTGTGTTTGACCGTAGCTGGTATAACCGTGGTGGCGTTGAGCACGTAATGGGGTTCTGTACCGATAAAGAGTATCGCGAATTTATGCGTTCATGCCCTGAGTTCGAACGAATGCTTGTACGCTCCGGCATCATTCTTCTTAAATTCTGGTTTTCGGTCAGCGATGAAGAGCAGGAGCGCCGTTTCCAGAGGCGGGCAACGGACAAAACCAAACATTGGAAACTCAGCCCGATGGATCTGGAGTCCCGGGATCGCTGGATGGAGTACTCCAAGGCCAAAGATGAGATGTTCTTCTATACGGATATCAATGAGGCGCCATGGTATGTCGTGAATGCGGATGATAAGAAACGTGCACGCCTCAACTGTCTGAGTCACATTCTGCAATCTATTCCTTATCAGGATGTGATGCCCAAGCCCAAGCCGCTTCGTCCGAGAAAAGAGCAGCCTGATTATAAACGGCCGGACATCAATGATCAGAACTTTGTGCCGGAAAAATATTGAGGCATCGGGCTTCCTGATGGTGGAGTTATAGCCTCCTGTTCTCCGGTTCTGAACACTATTTATGTTCGCTCTTGGAAGTTGTGGGCGCCTCCTTTATAGTGCCGCACCTCGCCGGTTTGCCAACAAATCCGGTGACAGATAGATAAGTAAGCTTAAAAGAGGATTCCATGGCTATTCAACGCACACTTTCCATTATCAAACCTGACGCAGTGGCGAAGAACGTAATCGGTGACATCATTCGTCGTTTTGAAGAAAACGGCCTCTCCGTGATTGCAACCCGTATGACTCACCTGAGTGCCAAACAGGCGGGTCGATTCTATGCGGTTCATAAAGAGCGCCCATTTTATAAAGATCTGTGCGGGTTTATGAGTTCCGGCCCGATTCTGGCCATGACTCTGGAGGGCAGTAATGCTGTCAATCTGAACCGCCAGCTGATGGGTGCAACCAACCCGAAGGAAGCCGAAGAGGGTACGATTCGTGCCGACCATGCCAACTCCATTGATGCCAATGCTGTTCACGGTTCAGACTCCGAAGAGAATGCAGGGATCGAGATATCCTTCTTCTTCGGCGATCTTGATCTGAATAGCCGCCTCTGATTTCATCTATATATTAGATACCACCTATGAGTGAGAAGACCCCGGAGAGTTCCGGCCCCGGTACACCTGAGCAGATTGCTGTTCGGCGGGAAAAGCTGGCAAGGCTAAGAGAGGCCGGTGAAGCTTATCCCAACACGTGGCGTCCCGACTCGGTTTCAGTAGATCTACATGCAAAATACGACACTCTGGATGCGGAGCATCTTGAGAAGGAAGCGGTCAGTGTCCGTGTAGCCGGACGCATCATGGGTCATCGCGTCATGGGTAAGTCCAGCTTTATGCATATCCAGGATGGTGAGGGACGCATTCAGCTCTTTCTCAATCGTGATGCGATAGGTGGTGCTGAGGTCTATAATCCAACCAAAAAGTGGGATCTTGGTGATATTGTCGGTGCTGAGGGCGTTCTGTTTCTTACCAGAACCGGCGAGCTTTCGGTCAAAGTCTCACATATCGAACCGGTTTCAAAATGTCTCCGTCCACTGCCGGAGAAGTGGCATGGCCTGAGTGACAAAGAGATGCGTTACCGCCAGCGCTATGTTGACCTGATGGTGACGCCCGACTCCCGCGACACATTCCGTACCCGCTCCAGAACCATCTCACTGCTACGTCGTGGCCTTGAGGAGAGGGGATTCATGGAGGTGGAGACACCGATGCTGCAGGCCCAGCCGGGTGGTGCAGCAGCACGCCCTTTTGCCACTCATCATAATGCGCTGGATATGGAGCTGTTTCTTCGTATCGCACCTGAGCTCTACCTGAAACGTCTGGTGGTTGGTGGTTTCGAACGTGTTTTCGAGATTAACCGCAACTTCCGTAATGAGGGGCTTGATGCAACCCATAACCCGGAATTTACCATGGTTGAATTCTATCAGGCCTATGCCGACTTCAATGATGCCATGGACACAACCGAATCGCTGATTCGCGGTGTTGCTGAAGGATTGGATGCTTCTGATGTTGAGTG
>WSZY01000184.1 GCA_013139875.1 Mariprofundaceae bacterium
AAAGGAGAACGTAATGAAAAACAGCTTAATAATCCTAGCTGCACTCGCCGTTATGGGCATGACGGGCACTCCGGCCATCGCATCCGATGCACCGGATGGTGCAAAGATTTTCAAGAAAAAATGCGGCATGTGCCATAAAATTGATAAGAAAAAAGTCGGCCCTGCGGTCAAGGCTATGAATCAGGATGCTGAAATGCTACGTTCCGTTATCGTAAACGGTAAAAAAATGATGCCGAAATATTCCGGGAAACTGTCAGCCGAAGAGATTGATGCTGTTGTGACATACATAAAAGAGCAGCAGAAGTAATTCATACTTCTCTGGTCTATTGTTAAAAGCCCTGGAGGAAGCATGCTAAGAACCTTTTTTATAATCGCCGCCTTGATGTCTCTCATGGCAGGAACCGCTCAAGCCAGCGATCTGCCTGATGGTAAGGCACTCTTTTCTGAAAATTGTGCAACCTGTCATGGTGCCGATGGAACAGTCAGTAACTACGGCAAAAAGCTGGAGCCTTTTCCAGCCCGGAACCTGAGAGCTCTCGCACCTTATGTGGGCTATGACGAGATCCGTCGCATTGTCACCCATGGTACCCATAGAACCAAAATGAAGGCGACAAAGTACGTACTTGATCCGCTCGAAATCGAGGCAGTGATTGATTATATTAAAACGTTCACTTACAAGCCGAACATGGCCAATGGTCAGCAGCGGTTTAAAGAGGTGTGCGCTTCCTGCCACGGCAACGACGGTCGTGCCCAGACAGGTGTAGGTGCCAAGAACCTTGTCTACAGCAAACTCTCACTCGAAGAGAAGGTTCACACCATCCGCTACGGCCGCTCGGGCACGTTGATGACAGCCAAGCGTCACCAGATGAGCAACACCGATATTGCCGACATCGCCAACTATGTTGATTTGCTGAAACGTGGTGGAAACGCAAAGGTTGGCGGCAAGCTCTATGCCAGGAACTGCAAATCCTGCCATGCGACTCCATCTGATATTCACATCATTGGAAACGCAGCAGTCAGACACAAAAAGATATCTGACATAAGTGACCACATGCTCGACCTGCGCATCCGCCATGGACGGCATGTTGACCGTGAGGGCCGTGACGCCATCAAGAAGCTCTCATCCGATGATGTTCAGGATATCATCAGTTACTTAAGGAAAAGTACTAAGTGACCGATTCAAGCAACGGCAGCCTCCTCTCTTCCGGAGCGGGGGCTGCTTCTCTTTTTAACCTTGATCTGATCAGGAAATATGATCAGGCAGGCCCCCGTTACACCTCTTACCCAACAGCACCCATGTTTCATGCAGGCATTAACGGAGAAACCTATGCCGAAACACTGAATGCAGCTGGCAGAGTGGATGGACCACTGTCACTCTATATCCACATCCCCTTCTGCAATACGATCTGCTACTACTGCGGCTGTAACAAGATTGTTACCAAACAGTACGAGCGTGCTGAGCCATACCTGCAACTGCTTCTGAAAGAGATTGATCTGGTTGCTGAGCATATCGGCAAATCCAGACCTGTGACCCAGCTGCACTTTGGTGGTGGCACACCCACATTCCTCAATGAGGATCAGTTGCGCCGACTCATGGCTCATCTACATGATCAATTCACTTTTGTTTCTGATGAAGAGGGTGAATACGGTATTGAGATGGATCCGCGCGAATGCTCTGAGAAGACCGTCAGAGTGCTTCGTGAGACCGGCTTCAACCGTATGTCGATGGGTGTCCAGGATTTTGATCCTGACGTACAGAAGGCTGTGAACCGCATCCAATCCAAAGAGGAGACACTGCGTGTCCTGGAAGAGGCGCGTGCTTACGGTTTTAAATCGATGAATATTGACCTGATGTATGGTCTGCCGCTACAGAGTGTGGAGACATTCGACAGAACACTCTCCACCATTATCGACTTCTCTCCGGACCGTATTGCACTTTTCAACTACGCCCATCTGCCGCACATGTTCATGCCGCAACGTCGAATCAATGAGGAAGAGCTTCCATCACCGCAGCAGAAGCTCGATATTCTTGAGCACAGCATCAAGCGGCTGCTTGATGCCGGGTATAAATTTATCGGTATGGACCACTTCGGCAAGCCGGATGATGAACTGACCATCGCTCAGAGTGAGGGTAAGCTCTACCGTAACTTTCAGGGCTATTCGACGCACTCTGACTGTGACCTGATCGGCATTGGGCTCACATCAATCGGCTACGTAGGGGGAAGCTTCTTCCAGAATGCCAAAGAGATGGACACTTACAGTGAAACGATCAGTGCCGGTAAGTTTTCTGTATTCAGGGGTTACACACTGACTGAAGAGGATCATCTTCGCCGTCATGTCATCATGCGACTGATGTGTGATTTCTCGCTTGATTTCAACGCTGTTGAGAAGCTTTTTGATATCAATTTCAAAGTCCACTTTTCCGATGCTCTGGAAGACCTGAAGCCGATGCAGAAAGATGGCCTTGTTGCACTGCAGGAGAACCGTCTTGATGTACTGCCGGCAGGCCGGATGCTGATCCGTAACATAGCCATGCTTTTCGATGAACACCTGCGCAAGAAGCAGGAAGAGGTTCGTTACTCAAAGGTGATCTAATCAACATCTATGATGACGACCACTGCAATATATGCAGACTCCGGTTGACCGGACAACACCTCCAGAAACATAAAACTTTGATATCACCGGCAAGCAGAGAGAGGATAGCCACCCATGCACGAGCCTGAACGGTTTAAGAGCCCTGAATACCTTGCAGTACTGGATGAGGTCGGCACTCCGGAAGCGTGCCACGTCTCTCCATCTGCCCTGAATGCCATGCAGGAGGCTGCCAAAAAAGATTATCCCCTTGAAACCTGTGGGCTGTTGATCGGAACCGTCAACAATGGCTGGCAGGTTGATGAAGCACGCCAGATCGAAAACCTCAACAAAGAGCGTGCAGCTGACCGTTTTCAACTCGACCCGGCCGGATACCGGAATGTTGACCGCGAACTGCGTGGAACTGCCCGCGAGATCATCGGCGTATTCCACTCTCACCCTGATTGCCCTGCCAAACCCTCTCCAACCGACCTGGAGAGTGCATGGGAGGGTTTTGTCTATCCGATTATCAGCATCTACAATGGAGAAGTTGCCGACATCCTTTGCTGGACTCTGAATGAGGATGGCAGCAGATTTCAGTCACTATCAGTCAAACATTCTCAAAAATGATTTATAACAGCCTGCTACTAACGCTCCTCTGCATCACACTCACTGCCTGTACAACAGCCGGGAAAGTTACCCCTGCCCAAAAGAGCAGCACTGAAGCCCCTTCCTCACTCAGCCAGATGAGTGACGACTTTCTCTATCTGGCTGCACAGGATGCACTCCGCCACGGTCAGCAGGAGCTTGCTATCCAGTTCCTTACCCCTCTGGTGGAAAAGCAACCACAAGAGAGAGTGCCACGGCTGCAGCTTGCCGAACTGCTTTTGCGTACAAACCGGGTTGAGCAGGCAGCCATTCATATCAATGCCGTGCTGGGAGAGAGCAAGGCAGTGAGCGCCACAAATGCAGAGCAGGCCTACCCTTTTATTCTTCAAGCCAGAGTCATGGCCATCTCAGGAGAGACTGATGAGGCTCTCAACATCCTCTCTACGCTGTTGACCACACAGCCTGAACTGACCAGTGCCCGAATGATTCACATCACGCTTCTGACCGGGCTTAAACGTCTGGACGAAGCTCATCTCTCCATCAATGAAGCTATTCACAGCAACGAGGTATCGGAGATAAGGAAGATTCAAGCCGATCTCTTTATACATCAGAATCGTACTGACGATGCCATCAAAGCCCTCGAAGCAATGCAGAAACTTGATGTCGAGGACGAAACACCCCTGCTGCTTCTCCACCAGATTGCACTTCAGCAAGGCAACACCGCACGAGCCGAACAACTGCTCAGGAACTACATTGAAACAAATCCCCAGGCTATTCTTGCACGCAATGCACTCGGGCGCTTTCTTCTGCAGTCAGGGCGTACAAGGGAAGCCATCACCATCTATCAGGGCCTTGTTCGGGATACCGGAGGTAACAGAGAGGCACTTTCAGCACTTGGCCTGCTCTACTACCAGCTTAAGGATTATGAGAATGCTGCCAGCCAGTTTCAGAAAGTTCTGAAAAACAGCCCGGATGATCAGTCACGTTTCTACCTGGCTGCCTGCCTGGAAGCGCTGGAACGCGGGGATGAGGCGGAAAAACTCTACAAACAGGTTGGTAAGAGAAGCCCGGCTTATGTAGATGCACAACTCCGTCTTTCCGGCATGGAGTTTATGGCAGAAAACAGTGCTGCCGCTGAAAAACGGGTAAAGGCAATTATCTCCGATTTTGGCAATTCAGCTGATGCCTATATGTTGCTCTCCAACATCTATTTCAATCAGCAGGAATATCGTAAACTTCTAACAGAGACTGAAGCGGCGCTGTCACTCTCCAACCTCCCGGCGAGACTTCTTTTTAACCGGGCAGTCGCCCATGAACATTTTAAAGAGTATGAAGAGGTTGAGAGCAGCCTGAAGAGGCTTCTCACAATAGATCCGAAAAATTCAGAAGGTCTCAATTTTCTTGGCTACATCTATGCAGAGCAGAAGATCAACCTCCATGAGGCTGAGGCGTTGATTCGCAGAGCATTGAACGAAAAGCCGGATGATGGCTATTACCTCGATTCACTGGCATGGGTCTATTACCAGCGTGGAGAGTATGACAGGGCCATCGAAACCCAGGTCAAAGCCATCAGCCAGATCTCTGACGACCCCGTCATGCATGAACATATGGGTGATATGCTCTGGAAAAAAGATGACAAATCCAAGGCTCGTGACAGCTGGCAAAAGGCACTGGAACTGAAGCATGATAACCCCGGGCTTATAAAGAGAAAAATTGCTGAGGGCCTGAACGGAGAATGAGAATTCCAGCAGCTGTTGGGGCGATTCTGCTTACACTCCTGATGAGTGCATGCGCAACCATTGAGCAGCATGAAACCGTTTCATCAATCGGCCCCTACCAGAATTTCACAGGCAGACTGATTGTCATTGAGCCCAGGCGCCGGTGGCAGGCCATAATCCACTGGGATGGCCAGCCCGAGAGAGGTCAGGTTCGACTAACCCATGCAGCCAGTAACCGTATTGTTCTGATCTCCTGGGAAGGTGAGCAGATACATATGAGAGATAATCAAAGCCCTGTTGAGGGCTGGAAGCTCATTGATAACAGGCAACTCCGGTCTATGGGAATAATTCTTCCACCACAGCAGCTGGCCATGATTCTTAACGGCAGGATTCCCCACACTCTTAAAGAACAGAAGCCCAATCTGTGGAGAGGAAAAATAGATGGAACCCTGCTGCTTCTTAAGTGGATTGATACACGCAAAAGGCTTGAGATTACCGATATAACTCATGGCAGAGAAGCCATCCTGATGATTCAGCCATGAAACTTTCTGCTCCGGCAAAGGTTAACCTGCATCTGAAGGTGACCGCCACACTTGCGAACGGCTATCATGAACTGGATACCAGTTTTGCCTATGTCGATGTTGCTGATGAGCTCATCATATCTCCGGCCGATGAACTGAACGTAACATGTTCCAAACCCCACCTGAATGGAGAGAAGAATCTGGTCTACAGAGTTCTGGATGCATTCCGCAAACAGCACGGTCTCTCTTCAGGACTCTCCATCCATATCGATAAGCATCTTCCCGACCAGGCAGGATTGGGTGGGGGCTCATCGGATGCCGCAACAGCCCTTATGGTCGCTAACAGGCACTGGAACGTGAAATGCTCCAAAGAGGAGTTGATTAAGTTCGCCACGCCATTTGGTGCCGATATTCCGTGCTTTCTGTTTGAAAGAGCCAGCCTGGCTAGAGGTATAGGTGAGCAGCTCTCTGATTACCCCGGAGCACTACCCTCCGGCTCTCTTCTTCTTGCCTATCCCGGTATTGGCCTCTCCACCCCGGAAGTATTCAACTGCTACGACCGGCAGACAGACAGAGCTGCTGGATTGACCCATAATGATGCCGCCGATACCATCCGCGCCCGCTCTGAAGCTGCTCCCGGGGAACCTGCTATCGGTGACAATGATCTTGAAGTCTGTGCATCTGCTCTCTCCACTGAGGTGGACGAACTTTTGAAGACGATGCGAAGAGTCTCGGACAGGGTATGGATGAGCGGAAGTGGATCGACATGTGTAGCCCTGTTTGAGAAGCGGCAACAGGCAGAGGCTGCAGCCAGCATGCTGTTGGATAGGGAGCTGGCTACCTGGACACATGTTGGAAGGCTGCTTAAGAAGCACCCGCTGGAAAGTATGAAAATTGGGGCGTAGCCAAGCGGTAAGGCAGCGGGTTTTGATCCCGTCATGCGCAGGTTCGAATCCTGCCGCCCCAGCCAGATTCGGTTTGATGAAGAGAGTTCTTTATCAAATACGGGTGACAGGATGAGAGCCGCAGGTTCGATCCGAGCATACAGTGCGAGGGAGCGAGAAAGCGAAGCGGCATCGGCCCCGAAGGGGTGAGGCAGATGGTGCCGAATAATCCTGCCGCCTCAGCCAATTTATCAAGCCGTTGACAGGCTTTTTTTTGAATCAGTTGGAATTGCCGGCTAATTCCGGCAAAGTTTGAGTTTAAAAT
>WSZY01000028.1 GCA_013139875.1 Mariprofundaceae bacterium
CGCATCATTGCCCAGGCAAAGAGAAAGATGGTGAAAACAGTCGTCATGATGTTGAAACGGAGGTTGTCAGTAATCATCTTGGTCTGCACATAGCCGATGTGTGCATTGCCGGCGATGCTCCACTCCACACCCATCGGGTCAAAATATTTGTGTGCCAGGCGGTTCACTTCTCCTTCCACATGGCTGCCATCAATAAAATTATCGGACGTGCAGAAAACCCGGATATTGGCCTGGCGATAATCACTATCGACCACTTCGGCAAAGTCATCCGGTGCGCCTGAAAATGAGTAGAGCAGAAGGTATTGGGCGATCAGATCACTTGAATCGGGTATTTTTGCCATCTCGGGCCGGTCTTCATTCATCACCCGGTGCATGCGGCGAATAAAATCAGCAAGGGTAATCGTGCCACCCACACCTTTCACCTGCTCAACCTCCTGCTGAAAATCCCATACCGCCCGCAAAAGCTCCGGGTTATAAAATGCATCCCTCTCTTTTGCATCAAGTAGAATGTTTCGCTGGTAGGAGCCGACAAAGCGTTTGTTGATTTCATGATCCGCCTTAACAATGGCTGAATCCTGCTTGAAGTTGGCAATATAGGAGTCCTGGACATAGACCAATGACGCTCCTGCTGCTGCAATAAACATCAGGGCACTGGTCAATAGCAGGGTCTTCTCGTGGTGCCTGCGAATCCAATGCCCGATCAGTGCGAGGCTGACTGCAATCACCCCGGCTTTTTGCAGACCTGACTCTTTTGAACTCTGAATTAGCTTTTTCGAGGCCTTTACAGGCAGCAGAGCCAGCAGTGCAGGCACCAGCGTCAGAGAGAGAAACATTGCATAGATAATTCCAACTGCCGCAAACAGCCCCATCATCTGCAGAGGCACCATCTCCATCATCAGAAATGAGAGAAATCCAGCTGCGGTTGTGAGTGATGTTAACACGACAGGTCGCCACATCTCATCCATAGTCTCTATCGCCAGCTCTCTTCGTTCCGCATCAGGTCTGAGCAGTGCCAGCTCATAATATTTGCCCAGAATATGGATTGCATCTGCCACACCGATCGCCATCAGTGTGACGGGAACCATCGTCGTTGTCGGATACATCGGCACACCCACTGCCGCCATAATCCCCATGGCTGCCAGCACAGAAAATATTACAACCAGCATCGGAATCACAACACCGCGTAGCGATCGGTAAGTAAAAAAGAGCAGCACCATCAGTACCAGAAAGACCAAGGGCAACATCACATTCATATCTTCCTGGATATAGAGCCCGAGCGTTGCCTCTGCGACCGGCAGACCCGCAACATAAAACACTTCCCCTCCGCTGGCAGGCGTCTTATCAATAATATTCTGAACCGATCCATAGACCGAAAACTTGTCCAGCCCCCGCTTAATCAACAGCTCCTGAGGCTCCAGTTCAGCAAGAATGGCTGCAGCGGAGCCGTCCCTGGCCACGATGAACCCGTCATAAATATCAAAGGCCTTTAACGCGGACCTCAGATGCTGCAGTGCTGCTCTGTCTGCAGGTACAACCTCCATGAAAGGCTCCACTTCCATGCCATCGGCCGTACCATAGATATTATCCTCGGTGGCAAGAGAGACAACGTCCTGATCAACAATACCCGGCACCAGACGCACCTGTTCGGTCAGTGACTCAATCAGTTTCAGGGTATCCGTTTGATAAATGCCCCCCCGCTCTCTGATCACACCAATCCAGAGCAGATCGGACGTGCCGAATATCTCCTTCATACGATCATTATTAAGCGTGGCTTCATGGCCTTTCGGGATAAAAGCCTCTGTATCAGTATCTATCTTCATATGCTGCATCTGAGAAGCCAGAAACATTGTCAGCAGCAGGACAAAAGAGATCGTCAGTTTCGGCCAGTCTACAACCCATGCAGTGAATTGTTTCACGTTTCCCCTTCCCGGTTTTCTAATTTCTTAAAAAAAGCCTCAGGCAGTGGCCGTAACTGAAACTCTTTCTTATCCGGAAATCTGCACATACAGGGAGTAAAGAGTCAGAAGCAATGAACGTCAAACAGTAATATTCGTTATTACATTCCCGGGCCATAAAAAAAGCGGCCATCCGGCCGCTTAAATTTATCTGTTTTATCTTTGTGTTAAAGAACAGATGCATGGAAGCATCTATTCGAATCAAACAATCAGAAACGATCCTGAAGAATCTGCTCATACTCGGAGAGGGAACGTTCAAAGGCAGGACGATCAAAAATACGATCCATGTATACCTCCAGGTTACTCCACCTGGCCGTGTCAACACCATTGGCAGGAAGTCGCCACAGGATTGGCCCCAGAGTAATATCAGCAAGTGTATACTGCTCACCGACAAAATATTCCTGGCGGGCAAGATAGCTGTCCAGGGTATCAAGATAGCCTCTCATCTTTTTCATCGGCTCAGTCTTTTTCTTTACCTTGATCAGATTGAAATAGAGAGGATAGAGCTCCTCTTCGATGCGCAGCACAGCCAGTCGCATCTGGGCACGCTCAGCAGGAGAACCGGGCTTCAGCGGCGGGTGAGGATAGCGTTCATCAAGATATTCATTCACAACCGATGAAGCAAAAAAGACAATGTCACGATCAATAACGGTTGGCAGTTTTCCATAAGGGTTGATCTGAAGAAAATCAGCAGGCAGTGCTTCCGGCTCCAGCTCGATGGTGTCAACCGGCAGCTCTTTTTCCGCGAGTACAATACGGGTGCGATGCGAGTTCGGGCACTGTGCATCTGAATAGAGCGTGATCATACAAAACCTCCAGAGTTTGCTTAGGCTTCAAGCGAAAGGCGCGCAGTGTAGCGCCAAACCAAAAAAAATAAAGAAAAATAAAGTGTTACGA
>WSZY01000076.1 GCA_013139875.1 Mariprofundaceae bacterium
ACCCGCTTTTTACCCATACGGTGAGCCAGCAGCCCCTGTCCAATAGTATTGTTGATTTTATGTGCACCGGTATGGGTCAGATCTTCACGCTTCAGATATATCTGGGCACCGCCCACCTCTTTTGAGAGACGCTCTGCATGATAGAGCGGGGTGGCACGGCCGACATAGTTTTTCAGCAGATGGAAGCGTTCCTCATGAAATTTCTTATCCTGCCAGGCCTCATAAAAAGCCTCTTCCAGATCCTTGAGGGGGCCCATCAATGTCTCTGCAGCAAAACGGCCACCAAAACGACCGAAGTGGCCGTTGATATCAGGTGGATGCGAGATATCCAGATTGTAGATCGAGTCGATCATTGTCCTGTCCATCTTGGTTATTCCTCGGGTTTTAATCAGAAACTGTTCACGCGGGCAATAAATTCAGACAGTTTCAGATCATCTTTAATGCCGGGTGAAGTTTCAACGCCAGAGGATACATCCAGTGCAAACCATTGGCGAACTGAAAGTGCTGCTTCGACGTTACCTGCATTCAGGCCTCCGGCCAGGATAAGCGGATAATCATGCTTGAAGTTTTTCAGCAGTGACCAGTCAAATGATGTTCCCGTGCCACCGTAGACACCCTCTGGTGCTTTGGCATCAAGCAGCACCGGGCAGGGGTAGGATCGCGCACGCTTGAGATCCTCCATGCTGCTGACGGGAATCGCCTTCACCACCCGGCGTGACTGTGCCATGCAGAACTCGGGGGATTCATCACCATGAAGCTGTATAACTCCCAGAGGACAGGATTGGAGCACCTCATCAATTTCGCTCTGCTTTGGATTGACAAAGAGGCCAACGGCAGAAACAAAAGGTGGAAGCCGGCGAATGATTTTTGCCGCTTGCATGGGTGAGATATAGCGCGGGCTTTTCGGGTAAAACACAAAACCGACGGCATCAACACCCAGGCGCGATGCCGTCAGGGCATCTTCGATTCGGGTAATGCCACAGACTTTAATGCGTGTACGCTGTTGGTTGTTCGGCTGATGGCTCATCGGGTAAACCTAAGAGGGATTGCTGCTTTCGGCAATTACACAAAAAATATCAAGAAATAGTGCGTTTATCTCATCACCCCTTTAGGATTCGCTAATGAACAGTGTGATGCAGACTTACGCCCGGTTCCCTGTTACCCTTGTTAAGGGTGAAGGGGCACGCGTCTTTGACAGTGAAGGCAGGGGGTATCTTGATTTTGTTTCCGGCATTGCCGTGAACACACTGGGTCATGCTCACCCTGCACTGGTTAAGGCGATCAGTGAGCAGGCGAAGACCATGCTTCACTGCTCAAACCTCTATCATATCCCAAAGCAGATTGAGCTTGCTGAAAAGCTTACCACACTCTCCGGCCTGGACAGGGCCTTTTTCTGTAACTCCGGTGCAGAGGCGAATGAGGCTGCGATCAAGCTGGCCCGGAAGTTCTATTATGATCAGGGTTCATCGCGGCGTACGGTAATCAGTGCCACACAATCCTTTCATGGCCGGCTACTCTCTACCCTGGCAGCGACCGGCCAGGATAAGGTGAAGGTTGGTTTTGACCCGTTGCCACCCGGCTTTCTGCATGTCCCCCTGAATGATATTGAAGCACTGCTGTCGGTGATCAATGAACAGACAGCAGCCATCCTGCTGGAGCCGCTGCAGGGTGAGGGCGGTGTAAACCTTGCAGATATGGCCTATCTTCAGGCGGTACGGAAGCTTTGTGATGAGCATGGAATTTTATTGATTCTCGATGAAGTGCAGACCGGTATCGGCAGGTGCGGAACCATGTTTGCCTTTGAGCAGGCATCAATCAGGCCGGATATTCTCACCCTTGCCAAAGGGCTGGGGGGTGGCGTGCCTATCGGTTGCATGCTGGCCGGCGAAACGGTAGCTGCATCCTTTGGACCGGGCACACATGGATCCACCTTTGGCGGCAACCCCCTCTCATGTGCGGCGGCACTGGCGGTGCTTGAGACCATTCAAAAAGAGAGTCTGCTTCAGAATGTGAATGAGCAGAGCACCGGGATCAGGGAGGGTTTTGAACGTTTTATGTCGCAGTTCAGCTTTATCAATGAGGCCCGTGGAAGAGGCCTGTTGCTTGGAATGGCCTGTTCAGTCCCGGCTGCACCCATTGTAGCAAAATGCATGGAGAAGGGGCTGCTCGTGCTATCAGCCGGCCCCGATGTTGTACGGTTGCTGCCTCCCCTGAATATATCCGCCGATGAGGTGGATGAAGCGATGGGGATTATGGAAGGAGTCCTGTGTGAGGTTGAGTCGGAGATTGAGGTGGAGAGATGAGACATTTTCTAACACTGCTGGATTTAACGTCAAACGAGTCCCGGGCACTGTTATCACGTGCTGCCGAGTTAAAGGCGATGCAGAAGCGTGGTGAAACTCACCATACATTGGCGGGTAAAACGCTGGGTATGGTTTTTGATAAGGCGAGTACCCGTACCCGCATCTCTTTTGAGGTGGGGATGTACCAGCTTGGAGGCCATGCACTTTTTCTGCACTCCGGCACGACCCAGCTGGGACGGGGTGAACCGGTCGAGGATTCGGCACGCGTGCTCTCCCGCATGGTAGATGCAGTGATGATTCGTACCTATGGCCATGAGATGATTCAGCGTTTTGCCGCCCACTCTGCGGTGCCGGTCATTAATGCCCTGACCGATCTGACGCACCCGTGCCAGATTCTGGCGGATATTTTCACCTATGAAGAGCATCGTGGTGATATTGCCGGGAAAACCGTGGCATGGATTGGTGATGGTAACAATATGACCCATTCATGGGTTAATGGTGCTGTCGCATTTGGCTATAAGCTGAAAATCGCATGTCCTGACAGTTACGCACCGAATGAGGGGCTTCTGG
>WSZY01000192.1 GCA_013139875.1 Mariprofundaceae bacterium
GTTATAGGCATCTCTGCCCAGCATATCAAAATGGTGTGCGGCACATACCCATGCACCGCGTGCCGTAATACCTACTGCCTTATGATCATATCCATGACGCCCACCGCTGGCAAAAGCATCATCCAGCCAGAAGCAGGCCAGACGCGACTCCTCATTGGCATCGTTTGAAAAAGCAGCGGTTCCCTTATCAGCTGCGACAACCAGATAGGGATCATGCTGGTCACACTCAGCTATGCGGACACCATCAGGCGCAATGGTTTCGCCATGCACCAGATTGTCGGTCAACTCCAGAAGCGCCCGGATAAACGTGCGGTATTGCTGCAACAGAAAGTCGCTGCCCGAACCATCGCGGATAACAAAGCCGCCTTTGGATCCGGTAGGAACGATCTGGCCGTTTTTCACCACCTGTGTTGCCATCAGATCCAGCACCTCGGTTCTGAAATCTGCAGGCCGGTCAGAGAAACGAATGCCACCTCTGGCTACTGCACCGCCCCGAAGGTGAAGGCCTTCAACATGAACACCATGCACAAAGAGTTCCCGATAAGGTACCGGGTGCGGGGCAAAGCTGAGCCTGCCGGGGTCAATCTTTATGGCGACCGGTTCTCCGACCTGCCGGACAAAGACATTGGTGCGCACTCCGGCTTCAACCAACTCTGCCAGTGCCCGGAACCAGCGATCATCCGAGAGATTCAGCACATCGGTCATCACCTGCTCAAATTCAAGCCGGGCCTGAGTGACATAGTCTGCTGGCATGGATGGCAGGTGGCAGGCGGCAAAGAGCTGTAGCAGTCGTTCGGAGACCTTCGGGTAGCGCAGCATCATGTTGGATAGCGGCATAGGTGCAGCATCCGGAAGCAGCTGGATCAGATGGTTTCTTAGTGTGATAAGTGTTGCGACTTGGTCGATATCAAGTGTTGAGGAGGTAAGAAGTGCATTGATCATGTCATGATCCGCCTCATCATTAAACACCAGTTCCAGGCCCCGGTTAAGCCGTTTCAGTTCGTCTTCTCCCAGAGAATCAGGGGCGCTGCAGCGGATGCAGCTAATCCGGATCTGCTGATCAGCAGGTCCGAAGTCCACGACTGCTTCCTGCATGGCGGTCAGGCCAAAGGCCTGAATTCGATCGACCAGTCTGCCCAGAGGCAGCGGTTTGCAGGTGATGATATGGAGTTCGATATTGCTCAGGCCTTCACCGGAGCGTTTGAGCACCCGGACCATATTTCTGCAGCTGGAGAAGACATCTCTGCGCGCTTGAATGTCGGAGAGGAACTGGGCGGGCGGGAAGAGCTCCTGGTAGAGTGGAGGCAGCTGTTCCAGCTCTTTCAGGGTAGCGGGAAGATCAATCTCCTCAGCATGGAGAAGTACCATGCTCCTGGCTTTGTCCTTCCAGAAAATGATGCATTCACCGATGGCCTCCGGTATCGCAGCCATGTTTGCTTCTTTGTCCGGCACAATGGCAAAAATGATAATCCTGTAGGGGCCGATACCAATTGACTCATGGCCATGAATGGTGACGCCCTCAGTTTGGATGGCCGCTTCAACAGTGTGCAGGATATTGGGGCCAAACCGGTTGGAAGGCATGGTGACCAGGAGATATTCAAGACTGCCGACAGCAGGTTTCAGATGCGATGTCGATGTCTGTACCGGGGTGTTCATGTCCACGATATTTTTTAATGGTGTGAGCCATTGGCCGGGGGTAATCGAGTGGATGAGAGGCTTGGGGAAGCGGTCATAGAGTGTCCGGACCTCACGTCTGTAAAAGGCGGACTGCTGCAAAAGAGGGCTCTGCTGCAGTTTGTCCCAGTGCTGTTTCAGACATGGAATCTGGCTGGCATTGGTATGCCGGGCACTACGTGAAAAGTGGCCAATCAGCGTGGCATGTTTCAATGTTCCCCGACTGTTTTTCCAGCATATGCGCAGTGCTTTTACATTGGCTGCGCTGTAAAGATAGTGCTGTGATGTGGCGAGATGGAGCCATTGCAGCCCCGGAGCTGTAGGCACATCCTGTGAATCAATCTCATGACGCAGGCCGGGGGCAACCCTGTTCATGGCGCGGTAATCACGCAGGATACCAAGGCGCTTGCTACCCGTTTGCAGCCCGAAAAAGAGATAGCGCCCCTCATTCATCCAGGCAAGAAGATCTGCTGAACATGGGTGATCGGGCCTGACATCGTCGGTCAGCCCGGCAAGCAGCGCCTGCATCTGCTCAAAGTCACAGACTGAGAGATCCACAGCGCGAAGTATGGCGCTGATGTTATGGCAAACTGTTGTGCAGTCGGGAACGAGTGTGGCTGAGAGATGCAGCGATATAAACATGAAATTATCATCAGACTGCTGGTCAGGATGGCGCAGATAGACATCACAGAAGCTTTCATCACACTGCATGGTGGCAACCATGGTCTGCTGGTTGATGGGCTGGATATTGCTGCGCAGAAGATAGCCTCTGATGGCATCGAGATAGAAGGCCTGATCCGGACAGCGGATGGTGATCAGATGCCGATGCAGCGAGCCGTGGCTAATCGTGCGGGAGAGCAGAACAATCCGTTTTTTACTCTCCGGCGATTCCGGGTGGGGCAGCAGCTTTAACGAGTCATGCAGCAGTGCCGCGCGCAGGCGCTCCGGCAGTATCTCCAGCCCCTGCTGGTGCCGGGCCTCTTCCAGAAGGTCCATCAATTGGCGACGAAGAATTCTCATGGAGTTAGTTTAGCCCCTGTTAACATAAAATACGAACTTAGCGACGTGACCCTTTTCTACCAGTTTGCCCTGCCTCTTTCTACCTGTAGCGGTTTATCATGGCTATATCAGATTTGACGTTCTGAAGCTGATACGCTTACATGAAGATTAGAAGGAAGTCTCATTTGAAGGGGG
>WSZY01000136.1 GCA_013139875.1 Mariprofundaceae bacterium
AACCAGCCCATCGCACCACCCTGTTTTGCATCCGGAGCATCGGACTTCAGAGCGGACAGCGTGTTGAAGTTGGCTCCATTGATCAGTTGTTCGTAAATGCTTTCTGCTTTCCGGCTGACTGTGGTGAACTGTTCGGGGGTTGGTGTGGATGGCAGGGCAATGAAGATCTGAGCAAGCTGAATCTCCCGGATCGGTTTCGGGTCTTTCAGGAATTTGCGGTAATATTCCCGCATTGCCTCTTCGCTGATGCTCAGCTTGGAACGAACTGCGGCATTGACCACTTTGCCAGTCAAAAGGCGTTCGCTAAGCGTCTCACGATACTCTTCAATGTTGATGCCCTGTGCCTTTAGAATCTCCACTAACTGACCTGCTGGAATGTTGTTTCTTGATTCCACATCGGCCATCGCATTGTCGATCTCCTCTTGCTTAACGGTGATGCCGAGTTTGGCTGCCTCCTGCTTCTGCAACAGCAGTGTGATACGGGTTTCAAGTGCGCGTTCGGAGAGCAGTGCATCGGATGGAAGTGTGCCCTGCCCGGACTCTCTGAGCTGTTGAACAAGGATCTCTTTCTCGTAATTCACCTGATAACAGGTGATGGCTGTGCCGTTGACGATGGCAGCGACGGCATCAATCTTTTCTGCATGAGCAATGCCAATGGCTGATAAAAACATCAATGACAGCAAACTTGCCATAGTAAAAACAGAACGCATGTAAACTCCAATCAATTCTTCAACAGGGGTAATTTTTGCAGGTTATGATCCGACACTACCCAGACCCTTAAATCGTAGCAAGAAACGGACACCGAAATCCGAGGTGGCGGTGCTTCCGTTCACATTGTTCTGGTAGCCCTCAATACGCAGGTTCCAGCATGGGTGAAGATAGTGAACACCAGCGCTGGCCTGCTGTGTCAGTTTCAGGCGGGGACCATACTGCCAGCTGCCGAACAGATTCCAGCGCCGGGTAACTCTGAAGGTGGCATTGGTGGCAATCAGTTCCGATGCGGTGGCATAGCGGCCGTCAGTCTTCTGCCAGCCTGCATTAAGCTTGTGGCCGCTCTCGCTTGCCATGTGCAGTAAGGCATATGCCGTGGCCCAGTATCGATCCGCATGATTATACTGGCCGCCTGCTGAGGCGGAGATACCGGCAAGTGGATAGACGGCGATTTCACCCAGCAGGTTGGAGACGGGGTGTGTGGCCACTGGCACTATGGCCGGGTCAACACTCTCCTGCCTCAGTTCATAGGCGGCTCCCAGCTTTGCGTTCATAATATTCCGTGAGGTGGCTCCCGCCTGATCCTTGTGCTGTAGCCCTGTTTCAAAAAGCAGGCTGAAGCGGTTGACCCGTTCGATACGGTCATGACCTGTATAACGGTTGCCGGTTAGAAGATTGCTCATCGAGAGCTGGCTGAATGCTGAGTCAAAATTGGGCAGACCGCTCTGGTCCGGAGCGGCAATATAGTCGTAGCGCAGGATCGGTGTGATGGTGTGTCGCCATCTGCGGTTCTCACTGATCCGCTCGAAGTTGATTCGGTTATCGAGGCTGGCTTCAAAGGTGTTACGGCTCAGGTTTGACTCGCCGGCGTTCTCTTTCAGCCAGTAATGGGTGTGTCTGCCACCCACTTTCAGGGTTGAATTTATGCCACCTCCCGGCAGCTGCCATGGCACTTCAATGAAGGGGTTCAGGTCAAGGCGCCAGCCATCCACACCTGTCTGGCGTGCAAACTGGGTGGTTTGCTGCTCCAGCGCCACTGTCGCGGCACTGCTTGCAATGGGAACCCGGATCTCACTTTCAAAGCGGGGAAGGATCTGCAGCGTTGCTGCATTGGACGGGGCGGTCAGGTCCTGCTGGTGCCGGACAAACAGGGACCAGCTATCCCACTCCCGATGCTGCGACAGGGATGCCTCGCTCTGCAGGTAGCTTTTGGAGGTATCCGCGCCGTCGGTAGAAAAGTCGGCGAGGTATTTCCGATCGCTGATGTGATCGCCCCCGGCTACGAAGCTGATGTCATAAGGGAGGGCACGGCGGATATCACCACGTACCCTGCCGCGCTGGATCGATGCCACCTTGTCATTGAGCCCCTCGACCTGAATCTCTTCATGTCCTCTGGAAGATACATGCCGCAGTTCAACCGCGCCCATAAATCCACGCGCTGTTATCCAGCGAGGCGTCAGTGTTGCATCCCAGTTTTGTGCAGGTGCATAGTAGTAGGGCAGTGCTACATCGGTCCCACGGATATTGCTGGTCGACACGGAAGGCATCAAAAAGCCCGACTTACGGCGCAGTACCTGACTCCAGTAGGGGGTGTAGAAGACGGGAACGCCTGCCACCTCAAAACGGGCATCCCGGGCGCTCAGCAGGCCGTTTTCCTGATCAAGTTCTACATGGCCGGCCTTGAACAGCCATGCCTCCGCATCGGGAGGACAGGATGTGATGGTGGCATCCTCAGCTGTGATAACACCGTTCTCATCGCGCTTCATCAGAGTAGATTTGAGCCGTTCTCCACCCCTCAGTGTCGCCTCGGCATTGCGGAGTTCACCGGTCTTGTTAACGGTATGCATTTCACCCGAATCCGCCCTGATGGTGGAGCCCTCTGACGTGATGGTAACACTGCCTTCGGCCTTGAACTCTTTCTTTTTGGCGTCGTAGATCACGCGGTCGGCTGCAAGTGTCTCACCCTCACGCTCAATGATGACACTGCCTTCGGCGATCAGGGCACCTCCGGCATCGCGTGTGACGGTGTCGGCCACAACATCGACAGCATGGAGTGTTGCCGGGAGCAGGGTCAGCCCCAGGGCAACTCCCAGAGAGAGGGAGCGGAACAGTATTAACCATGTTCGCAGCATGGTGTCAGGCGGGTTTTTCGGCCATGCCGAGGTAGTTGGTCGAGAGGTCATCCGAGAGCGTGAAGTGGTCGCTGAATATCTGGTAGGACATGCCGTGAATCTCTTCAACCTGCAGCTCGCCAAGCCTCAGCGCATGCACCATCTCCGATGGCCGGATGAATTTGTTGTACTGGTGGGTTCCCTTCGGCAGCCAGCCGAGCAGATATTCGGCACCGATAATCGCTTTCAGATATGAGACAGGTGTACGGTTCAGTGTGGCAAAAAAGAATTTCCCGCCTGGCTTCAGCATGGCGGCACATGCAGCAATGGTGCGCGGTACGTCGGGCACATGCTCCAGCACTTCAAGACATGTCACCACGTCGTAGGCTCCGGCATGGGTCGTGGCCCATGTTTCAGCATCGTTGTATTCGTACGCCACTTCGACGCCGGAGTGGGAAGCGTGGGTGCGGGCTACGGCCAGCGCCTTCTCCGAGCGATCAAGCCCGGTCACGGTTGCGCCGCGACTTGCCATCCCTTCGGCCAGCAGGCCACCACCGCAACCGACATCAAGGATGTTGCTTGCTTTCATATCGATCCGCTCCGCGATGTAGTCAAGCCGGAGTGGATTAATCTGGTGTAGTGGTTTGAAGCGGCCTTTCGGATCCCACCATTCAGCGGCAATGGCTTCAAATTTGGCGATCTCTTCCGGATCAAAGTGTGCTGTTCCCATAATTTTGAAAGCTGCTTTGCCGTTAAGGGAAAGGCAAGCGGATGGTGTCTGAAGGTTTTGGAGCGGAACAGAACTTCTTCTATCAGCTCTCTTTGCGCTGCTTCAATGCCTTGAACACATCTTCAGCATGGAATGATGAGCGAACCAATGGCCCGGATGACACCATGCCAAAGCCTTTTTTCTCAGCGATGTACTTAAGCTCTTCAAACTCTTCCGGTGTCCAGTATTTCATCACCGGATGATG
>WSZY01000031.1 GCA_013139875.1 Mariprofundaceae bacterium
TTTATCCTCGGTCTTCATACCGTAAGTGACGCCTAACAGTGCTGATACAAGGAATTAATTCCTTGTTTCTTCTTCATATATATGGGCATATCTTCTCCACATCGGATATTAAAGCCTAAACACGGGACTCAGTTGGCTATCTTGCATGGTGATACATTGTTGCCAGCCGCTCCGGTGAGACTCCCGTCCAATAGAGAAAGCGCAGCTTCCACATGAGCAGAATGGTTCGGAGCATGCCAGACTGCTCCCAACGGCGGCTCGATGTCGTGACCCTGTCATGCAGACAGGCGACCCTGCCCTGCTGTTTCAATCTTCTGCTGAACTCAATATCTTCCATCAATGGTTGATCAGAAAAGCCTCCCAGCTTTTCAAAAACATCACGCCTGACAAACATGGCCTGATCGCCTGTGCTGATTTTTGTAAAACGGGAGCGCAGATTAATCATTTGCTCAATCAGGCGAAGCATCGGGTGTCTGCCTGACAGTTTCAGATCGAATCGCCCACCCACAACCTCACTATCGGCCATGGCATCTCTGGCTGACGCTATAGCCGCAGCATCAATCTCTGTATCAGCATGGAGAAAAAGAAGCATCTCGCTCTGGCAGATCGATGCCCCTGCGTTCATCTGAGAAGCCCTTCCCTTTTTGCTCTGAAGCCATCGGAATGGAGATTTGCCAAGCAGCTCCAGGCTACCGTCCTCAGAGCCTCCATCGACCTGTACGATCTCATCTGCATCTAAACCATCAAGAAGTTGAAACAGCTGAGACAGGCTTTTGGCCTCATTGAGAAGAGGAACAACGATAGCAACGGTGTGATCACTCATTCTGAATTCACTCGAATACTAAGCAATATTGAGTGGAACCCATCCACTCCCTTCTACCCGGAAATTGGTTAGCTGACCCTGCCATACCCGCCCTGCCACCGCGATCAGGCGTTCAGCCTGGGTGTAGAGGCGCACATCAAACTTAAAAGAGGTGCCATTGATCTCTACCTGACTGGCAGGCACAAATTTCTGCATCACCGTCTCTGATCTCTCCAGCCCATCAAATCGCTTGTGGCTGATGCCTTTACCAAGCAGGACGCCTTTACCACCATGACGGGCTGAGGGTTTAAACACCCACGATTTCCTCTCTTGCCAGGCCGCTTCCGGGTCATACTCATTCATCAGGTGTGTTTCGGGCACAATGGCTCGTATCAGGGCGATTTCCCTGTCACTGATGGTTCCTTCCAGCAGGCCTCTGTGCCACCAGTCGGACATGCGTGATTTATCACCCAGCAGCGCATAGCTGCGCGGATGAGGATTGACCTGAACCTGGCCTGCAAGATACGCGCTCTTAATATGCTGCATGGCACTGCTCTCAAGATAAAAATCGGTGTGCCTGTTATAGATCGCATCAACACGCTTGCTGTTTACATAGAGGCCATCCTCATTCAACTGAAGCTGTTCAGGGGAGATGAGGAAAACTTCTCTTCCATCATCGGCAAGAAGTGCCGCATAAGCCTCCATTTCAGGATACATGTACTGTTGTTCAATATCCTCATCCACAATTGCAATTGTTTTCCAGACATCGGGAAACATACCCAGAATACGATGTTTGAAACCATTCTCCAATTCAGTAATGTCCGGTTGAGGCAACCACTTCCCATCACCAATATAGAGTCCGCCCGCATTGTTGTTGATCTCAATCAGCCTGGGGCCTTCAGGGGTCAGATGAAAATCAAACCCCATCAGAATGCCGGGTGCATCAGGTCTGATTCTGGCTGCTTCAGGGAGCAGACTTTCCAGCCTGCTCACATAGGTCCGGTTCTGTTTGAGTCGGAACACGGATTTGGCAAACTCAAACATCACATCAAAATCAGCCTTGGGGATTGTGACCGGGAGTTCTGAAGCAAGTGACATACGCAGCGAGACTACATTAAATAGATGGTAAACTGTACAATGCCGGCATGCAGCAGAACCTCCCTCAGCTACCAGTCATCACACTTGAAAAGCTGACTGCACTCATAGCGTCATGGGGTGTGCCGAACTACCGTGCAAAACAGGTGCTTCAGTGGCGTAACAGGGGTATTCTGAACCCTGCCGATATGCTCAATATTCCGGAAGAATTAAGAGAGAGATTAAGCAGCTCTCTGGTCTGTGAACCCCTGAAACTGGTACAGCGACAATGTTCAAGCGATGGAACACGAAAATACCTCTTTATGCTCACATCAGGCAGGCTGAAGGGAAAGATGGTGGAGAGTGTCTACATACCCGAGGAGAAGCGCGGCACAGTCTGTATCTCGTCACAGGTGGGTTGTGTTCTGGATTGTCCCTTCTGCCACACCGGCACCCAGGATTTTGAAGGCAACCTCTCATCTGGTGAGATTATTGCTCAGGTCCTTGCTGTGAAACATGATCTCCTGAAAGAGCCTCTGGCCGCTGAGCTAAACGCCTCAGTCACCCATGTCGTCTATATGGGTATGGGTGAACCGCTGGCGAATGAAGAGGGAGTCCATGAGAGCCTCAGCAGTCTGACTGATCCTGATGGACTAAAGCTTTCAAAGCGGCGCATTACCCTCTCAACATCCGGACTTGTACCACAGATTGACAGGCTCGGTGAGGTTGCCTCGGTAAATCTTGCCATTTCTCTCCACGCTGCAGAGAACCGGCTTCGGGATGCTCTGGTTCCCATTAACCGGAAATATCCACTGCAGGAGCTTCGTCAGTGTCTGAACCGCTATTCACTTGGTAAGCAGCGTCATATCACACTTGAATATGTGATGCTGGATGGCATTAATGATCGCCCTGAAGATGTCGAACTGCTTGCCGGATTTGTAAACCTGGATCGTGAACGGGTTAACCTTATAAGCTTTAATACTTACCCTGGAAGTAGTTACACAGGTTCCTCAAAGCAACACATGAACGAATTCGCAAAACAATTGATTTCTAAAGGTATTCGTGCCACCGTGAGGCGTTCACGGGGCCAGGATATTATGGCAGCCTGTGGGCAGCTTAAAGCAGGAAACAGAGCAGAGAACAGGGAATCTTGAGGAGTACAGGCGGATGTCAAAGGAGCGTACCGGTATTATTGGTGGAAGCGGCCTCTACGCGATAGACGGTATTGAGGTTCTTGATCACCTCCAGATTGACACCCCCTACGGCCCCCCATCAGCCGATCTTCTGCTTGCAAAAATTAACAGTGAAGAGGTTGTTTTCCTCCCCCGGCATGGCGACGGCCACAAAATCCCTCCTCATAAAATTAATAATCGCGCCAATATCTATGCGATGAAACTTGCAGGGGTCACAAATATCATTTCAATCTCTGCTGTCGGCTCACTGCGTGAAGAGATTGTTCCGGGCCACTTTGTTCTGGTGGATCAGTTTGTCGATAGAACCCGACATCGTGATAGTTCCTTCTTTGACGGTCCCGTCGTTGCTCATGTCTCCATGGCAGACCCACTCTGTAAAAGTATGCGCAGCAGCCTGTTAAAGGCCTGTGAAGATGCAGAGATCACTACACATACATCAGGTACCTATCTGGTGATGCAGGGGCCTCAGTTCTCTACCCGTGCCGAATCGGAACTATACAGGAGCTGGGGCATGGATGTTATCGGTATGACCAACATGCAGGAGGCCAGACTGGCTCGTGAAGCTGAAATCTGCTACGCCACGGTGGCCATGAGCACAGATTATGACTGCTGGCATGAAGAGGAGGAAGATGTCTCGGTTGATTCGATCATTGCGGTAATGCACGCCAATGTTGAGAAGGCTCAGCGCATGCTTCAGGCCTACTTCAGAGAAAAACGGCGTGATATGAGTCACTGCAAGTGCCGCTCTTCCCTGGAAAGTGGTATCTTCTCCGACTTAAGGGCACTGGATGATAGTGCCTTGCGTCCAATTCATGCACTTGTGGAGCGATTCCTGTGAATAGAACACCGGTTACTGTCCTGACTCTTTTGCTAGCCAGCACCCTGCTGCTTACCGGTTGTCAGAGTGCGGCAAGCAAAGCGTATGACGAGAACCAGGTCAAGAAAGCCAAGGCCCATTACAATCTCGGCCTGGATGCGCTGCATAAAAACCAGCTACCG
>WSZY01000051.1 GCA_013139875.1 Mariprofundaceae bacterium
GGCCGCGCCTGCATTGGCAGCTGGCGGAGATGCTGAGAAGGGTAAAATAATCTATGAAAAGCGCTGTGTATGGTGCCACGGTGCTGATGGTGATGGCCTGGGGGCGGCTGAAAAGTATCTCAATCCACCACCCCGCACCTTCGAAGATGGGCAGTACAAGATTAAAACCACCCAATTCGAAGATATGGTTCCGACTGATGAGGATCTGTATCGCATGGTGAAAGACGGCATGCCGGGAACCGCCATGCCGGGCTGGAGCCAGTTGCTGTCAGAGCAGGATATGTGGGATGTGATTCAATACATTAAGACATTTGCCGGTTATGATGAGGAAACGGCAGGTCCTACGATTGACTATGGAACGCAAGTTGCAAGCTCGCCTGATAGCATTGCCAAAGGCAAGGTGTTGTTTGAGGATGGTGATCGCTGTGTTGAATGCCACGGTAAGTCGGGCAAGGGCAGCGCTACCAAGGCACTCAAAGGAGATCTGAAAGAGAGAACCTGGCCACGCAATCTGACCAAGCCGTGGACATTCCTTGGAAGCAACGATCCAAAGGACATTTTTGCACGTATCACGGTCGGTATTCCCGGCACACAGATGCCATCGTTTGCTGATCCGAAGAGTAAGAAGAAACTGAGTATCGAAGAGCGCTGGAATGTGGCCAACTATGCTGCGAGCCTGGCCAAGACTGAGGAGGTAGTTAACCCTGCCAATACAGTAATCAAGGCAGAAAAGGCTGAGGGCGATTTGCCTGCTACGCCTGATGACGAGCGTTGGGGAGAGACCGTGTCCACCACCTTTATGCTGGTGCCTCAGATTATTGCCAAGAAGCGTTTCTTTAAAAATTCTAATGACACGATCACGGTAAGGGCAATCTATAATGAGACGGCTATTGCCATGCTGCTGGAATGGGATGATCGTACCAAGAGCATTCCTGGCGATGAACTGGCGGAGAAGATTGCTGACCGTCCGATGTCTGAAGATGGCGTGGCGGTGCAGTTACCCGTGGTGATACCCACGGAAATGGAAAAACCCTATTTCGGTATGGGTGATGCGACGCATCCGGTGAATATCTGGCACTGGAAGAGTGGCACGACAGAAGCTTCTGAGTCGATTGCACTGGCCAACGCCACCGGTTTTGCCAGTATTGAAAAGCGTGAAATAGGTGACAGCGGTCTACAGGCCAAGTCATCCTATAACGATGGAACATGGCGTGTATTGATTACTCGATCTCTCACTACTGCCGATACGGAAAAAGATCTGCAGTTTGTTGGAGGCAAGTTTATTCCTGTCGCCTTTGCTGCATGGGATGGCAGTAACAGTGAAGCCGGATCAAAACACACCATGACCACCTGGTATTGGTTATTGCTGAAGCCGGCAGCGAGTTCCATGCCATTGATCATGGGTCTGTTGATTGCAGGACTTTTATTTGGTGGGCTGCTTTGGTGGGCACGCGGGGCCAGCCGCAAGACCGATAATGCGTAACTCTTGCCTAGAAGCCATGCCGGACATTGAGGAAACGCAGCGTGAAAGGCGTGGTGTCAAGACCAGACTGATTGGTGTGGTCCTGATCATATTGGGTTTTCTGAACAGTCTGTTGACTTTGCGAGGCGGCCTGCCCAGTGAAGAGTATTTGATTCTCATTGCCATAGGTGTAGCCATATTCGCCATAGGTGCGGCGCGCAGCAGACGAGATGCTCTCAGGGAGATTGATCATGAAACATAAAATATTGATAGTGGATGATGAAGAGGAAGTCCGTCAGACGATCCAGCTCCAACTCAAGGATACCGGTATGGAGGTCATCGAGGCGGAGGATGGAGAGAAGGGGATCGCACTTCTTGATTCCGAAAATGCACTGGATGTGGATGTGATCATCTGTGATGTACGGATGCCCAAGATCAATGGCGTTGAAGCCGTTGCCTACTTTCGTCGCGAGTATCCGGCGATTCCTGTCATTGTGTTAACCGGATTTCCGGATGCCAAACTCGCCACGGATTTTATGAAACAGGGCGCTTTTGATTATCTGGTTAAGCCGGTGGAGAAAGAAGCACTGATCGACGTGGTTACGAAGGCTGCTGGTCAGCGGCACTCCGGCGGCGGGTCCGGTATGATTGTCTGACGACCTAAGGCGATAGTTTTTTGACATAAAAGAGCGCTTTATGCGCTCTTTTTTTGTGTTAAAAACCTCTTCAGCGCAGAGTCTACAGAACAGAAAGAGTTTTCATTGCAGAGGGTTCTTAACTTTCTCTGCTGAGTTTTTGATTCTCCGTACCTGCGGGCTTGTCGGGCTCTCTGGCCGGGAATTGAATAATAAAGCTAGTCCCCTTGCCCTCTTCACTTTCGACGGAAATAGTGCCGTCATACTGGTTCACAATCTTCTGCACAATATACATGCCAAGGCCTTCACCTTCATCCGGCCCTTTGGTGGTAAAAAACGGGTCAAATATCTTTCCAATATGTTCCGCCTTGATCCCATGTCCAGTATCTCTGATGCAAATACAAACCTGACCTTCCCTAAGACAGGTTTCCAACTCCAGGATACCCTCCCCAGACATGGCCTGAATGCCATTGCGAATAACATTGAAAAAGACCTGCAGAATCTCTTCGGATTTGGCAGATATTCTGGGTACTTGCGCAAGGTTCAGGTGAATTTCAATACGATCATCCAGACGTGATAGCTTCGCCATGGCAACAGCTTCAGCGAGTTTCTCATCTACATCAATCTCTTCCAGCTCATGCCGGCTGGCCGGCTGGGTGTATCCGGACAGGTTTTTTACAATGGCAGCAATGTTTTTGGCATACTTGAGAATATCCAGTCCATACTTGTTACATGCGGCGATATCCTTTTCATCGCGGATAGCCTCAGCCATGCCCGAAATGACGTACAGGGGGTTGTTGATTTCATGGCCGATACCGCTGGCCATGGTCCCAAT
>WSZY01000221.1 GCA_013139875.1 Mariprofundaceae bacterium
AGCGGCGAATGTCCACGTATGCTGAAGGTGGACATTGCTCTACATCTGTAGTTAAAGCTTTGAAAATGAACTGTTTTGACGGCAGTTCAATTCTTAATAATTTCAGTCAAGCAGGTCGAGAACCTTCTCCAGACCGCCACTGTTGATGGCGTAAGGGGCTGCTTCCTGAACTTTGGGCTTGGCATGGAAGGCGATACCCATACCTGCCGCTCCGATCATCGGAAGATCATTGGCACCATCACCGATGGCAACAGTCTGGGACATCGGAACGCTGAAGATATCCGCCTGCTCCAGCAGGGCGTGGCGTTTACTCTCCGCATCAACAATATCGCCCAGCAGACTGCCGGTAAGTCTGCCATTGTGAATTTCAAGCCTGTTGGAGAGGGTGAAGTCCAGCCCCAGACGTTCCTTGAATCTGTCGGTAAAATAGGTGAACCCGCCGGAAACCAGACCAACCTTCCAGCCATTGCTCTTAATCGTCTCAATCAGGGTTTCGGCACCCTCAGTCAGCTCAATGCGCTCTCTGTAGACTGTTTCAAGCACCGATGCATCAAGGCCAGCCAGCAGCTGAACGCGCTCGGTCAGTGAGGCGGCGAAATCGAGTTCTCCGCGCATGGCACGTTCGGTAATCTCTGAAATTTCATGTTTGATGCCCATGAAATCGGCAATCTCATCAATGCATTCACATCGGATCAATGTTGAATCCACATCCATAAACAGCAGGCCGGGCTTGTTTAGCGTAGGCTTGATCATGAGTCAGATGCTGCCAAGATTGTGCATGAAAACCAGCCTTTCAATAAACTTTTCCTCCCTTCTTCTTTGCATACCCAAAGAAGAAGCAGGAAAAGGCACCCCGACATCTGAACGGGGTGGAAAGAATTCCACCCATGGATGGGTGGCGGCTTCATATCGTGAAGCCGTAAGTGGAGCAAAACCGCGTTTTTGCGTAACGATTAAAGTCAAAGGCAGGAGGCCTTTGACGTATCAACCAACTCATCGAGAAAGGCAATGCATCCTTTCAGGCATTTTCGCCTGTCATCCGATTGATGCAGCAGCGTGAGATTGCCATCCGGAGAGAGACGGTAGAGATGTGGCTCCCTCTGCACCCGCATCAACAGGTTTGCCGGATCAATGGGTGACTTTTCGGTGAAGGTGATGCGGATACCGCCAGTTGATGAATCGAGCCTGGAGAGAACCATTTTCTGCATCCGCCAGCGGATACGTGCGGACTCCAGTGCAAACTTGGCCTCATCCGGCATTTTTCCGAAACGGTCTGTCATCTCCTCAAACAGCAGGGTTACCTGCTCATCACTCCCTGTTTTGGCAATGCGGCGATAGAGCCCGAGGCGCTCTCCGATCTGCGGAATATAGTCAGGTGGCAGAATCGCATTAACATCCAGATGCAGGTCAAGTGGCTGTTGAGGCATGCTGATTTCACCTTTGGCCTCGTTTACCGCCTGAGTCAGCATCTCCAGATAGAGATCCAGACCGATGGCATCAATCTGACCGCTCTGCTCCGCTCCCAACAGGTTCCCCGCCCCCCTGATTTCCATGTCCTGACGTGCCAGCAGGAACCCTGCGCCGAGCTCGGTGTGCTCGGCAATGGCCTGCAGACGTTCGCGTGCATCAGAAGTCATGGCCCGCGCATCCGGTGTAAACAGGTAGGCGTAAGCCTGCTGATGACTGCGGCCGACACGGCCCCGAATCTGGTGCAGTTGGGCAAGCCCGAGCAGGTCAGCACGTTCCACCAATAGAGTGTTCGCATTGGGTACATCCAGGCCGGATTCAACAATGGTGGTACATACAAGAACATGCAGGCGGCCCTCATAAAATGCCAGCATCTGCCGATCCAGTTCAGCCGGGCTCATCTGCCCGTGAGCAACGCCGATCTCCGCTTCCGGAATATCCCTGCGCAACCGGTCTGCAATGCGATCGATACTCTTTACATGGTTATGCAGGTAATAGATCTGCCCACCACGGTAGAGCTCGCGCCGGATCGCTTCATTGGCAAGATGCGGATCAAAGCTGCATACCATGGTGCGGATTGCTTCACGTTCAGCTGGTGGTGTACTGATAATGGAGACCGAGCGCAGACCGGAAAGTGTCTGATGCAGGGTTCGTGGAATCGGTGTGGCGGTCAGGGTCAGCAGATCCATGTTGGCATGCAGGGATTTGAGTTTCTCCTTGTGCTTCACACCAAATCGCTGCTCCTCATCAACAATGACAAGGCCGAGATCAGCAAACCTGAACTGATCGGAGAGCAGGCGGTGTGTGCCGATAATAATGCGGGTTTCACCACCGATCAGCTCACGGGTGATACGATCAGACTCCCTCTTGCCCTGCAGCCGCGATAGCATCTCCACCTTCAGGCCGCTGCCTCTGAAACGCTCGGAGAAGCTATTGTAGTGCTGATTGGCCAGTACCGTGGTCGGGGTAAGAATGGCAACCTGCCGACCCGATTTGGCGACAACAAATGCGGCCCGCATGGCGACTTCAGTCTTGCCGAACCCGACATCACCACAGACCACACGATCCATCGGTTTTTCATGCGAAAAATCTGCAAGAATCTGGTCAATGGTAGTGATCTGGTCATCAGTCTCTTCAAACGGAAAGCGTGCGGCAAACTCCTCATAGGCATCTTTAAGCGAGCCTTCCAGCAGATAGGGGTCGCGGTGACTTTTTGATCGCATGGCATCGACATCAATCAACTCGTGTGCCATGGCCATCAGATCACGCTTCACCCGCTCACGGGTACGTTTCCACTTCTCCGAGCCGAGCTTGTTCAGTGTCGGTGCTTCAGCGCCGGTATAACGGTGCAGCCTGTCGAGCTCTTCAACCGGCAGATAGATACTGGCATCACCGCCATACTCAATGTGCAGAAAGTCAGCCATTGCGTCGCCGGAATCCATCGTAGTCAGCCCGACGTATCGGCCGACACCATGATCTTCATGTACCACCGGATCACCGGGTTTCAGCTCCTGCAGGCTGGAAAAGAGATCAGCCCGGATGGCTGCACTACCTCTGCCGCGTTTTCTGGGCAGACGCTGGCCGAGCAACTCCTGCCCGGTGAGAATCAGAATTTTCCGATCGGTGAGGGTCATACCCTTTTCAAGAAAACCAATGGCGGTGCAGATTGGTGTGGGTTGGGGTGTGGAATCAGATCCCCCCGGCATATCATGCAGGCCGGAGCAGTGTGGGATATCCGTGGTGATTTCACTCAGGCTCTCACACATGCGCTCCTGCTGGCCCACCCCGTGCCCGACAAGAAGTATGCGCCAGCCTTTTGCAATCTGTCCGGCAAGATATTCACGCATGGCATGCAGCGGTTGTGACTGCTGCTGAAAC
>WSZY01000054.1 GCA_013139875.1 Mariprofundaceae bacterium
GCGCTCACTGGTTGCAGGGCTGTTTGTAATGGTACCGGTACTGGCTGCAGTGATACTGAATTTCGCTATTATGGGTGTAACAGGCGTAACCATCGGCTGGGGCTCATCCATGTTTACATCGGTGGCGATATGCATCGGCGTCGACTATGCCATTCATCTGATCTATAAGGTCAAACATGAGTATGAGCGGTTGCAGGATATCAGAGAGGCACTGCCACTTTCACTGGCAACAACGGGCAAGACTATTTTCTTTAATGCCGTGGTTGTTGTAGCAGGTTTTATGGTGCTTCTGGCCAGCCAGATGCCACCGAATCAGCAGATGGGTCTGCTGGTCTCAGCTGCCATGCTCTCTTCATTCATCGCAACGCTTACCGTACTGCCGGCATTGATCATGACGGCGCGGCCGAAGTTTATTTTCAAAGGAAGTTCTCAGGGAGACAGGTCATGAATTCAGGAAAAATCATACTGATTATATTTACGCTCTCAATTCTGACAGGCATGGGCTCCGTACTCTCTTACAGTGAGGAGATCTCCGGTCTCGATATCATGAACCGGGTGGACCATCGTGATGATGGTGATGATCTGATTCAGAAAATTCAACAGAAATTGATTGATAAGCGGGGTGGTGTGCGTGAGCGTGAAATGATCTCTTTTCGTAAAGATTACGGCAAAGACAGCAAATCAATATCCTATTTCCTCAGTCCCGCCAATATCCGCGACACTGCGCTGTTAACATGGGATTATGATGGTGTTGAGAAGGACGATGACCAGTGGCTTTATCTTCCTGCGCTGAAGAAAGTACGCCGTATATCATCATCAGACCGTGGTGATTATTTCATGGGTACTGATTTTACCTTTGAAGATATTAAGCAGACGCCTGAGCTTGAGGATTACAACTGGACACTAACCGGTTCCGAGACGGTGGATGGTCATGATTGCTGGGTGGTTGATGGAGTGCCCAAAACCGATGCGTTAAAAAAGAACCTGGGCTATTCCAGAACACGGGGTTATATCCGCAAGGACATTGATCTGAACATCCGTACGGACTACTGGGATCGAAAGGGTCAGGAGCTTAAACATTTCAGTGTTATTGAACTTGTGCAGATTGATGGTATCTGGACGGGTACAAAAATGGTGATGGAGAATATCCAGACAAAGCACCGTACGGAGATGATGTTCAGTGATCAGAAATATAACAGCGGCCTCTCTGACCGCATGTTCTCTGAACGCATGCTTAAACGCGGCTACCGGGGCAGATAAGTAGCAGGGCGATTCTCCCTGTAAACAGTTGCTATTGGTCTACAACTGTTAATATGCACACTGCAATAGTTGCAATATACAACTAATAGGCATAGGGTTCGCTTCACAGGAGTGAATGATGAGTGAGCCTATTAAAGATTTTCAGCTGGAACAGGCCATCGGCCTGAATGTGAATCGCACAGCATTTCTGATGGCCGAGGAGATTGCCGGAAGGTTCTCCCGCAGTGGTTATCAACTGGCTGCCCAGGATTTCGGCATTCTCTTTCGCCTGTTAAAACAGGGGGCGATGAGACAGGTTGAAATCACGACACTGATGATGCGTGATAAATCCACCATCACCCGGCGCATTGACGGGCTGGTAAAAAAGCAGCTTGTAGAGCGCAACCCTGATCCTGATGACCGCCGCTATTTCCGTATCGGTTTAACAGCAACAGGGCATCAGGCACTTGAAGTGATGATTCCTCTGGTACGTGATTTCCAGCAGGAGGTACTCAGTGATATTCCGGATGAAGAAAAAGCAATTACAATCAGAACGTTGAAATATATTTCAGACAAGCTGGTCAATCTGAAATAGGAGTGTCCTGATGTTGTCAGGCCTGCAAAATCAGAAAGGAGTTATTTTTATGGAAATGGTTATGGAAAAGCAAAATTCAGGAAACAGGTTGATGAGATGGATCATCGCAGCAGTCGCAGTGCTGTTCGGTATTTTGACAATCAAGTCAGGCGGGCAGGTGCTGTTTGGTGATGAGGTATACCGGGTGGCGGCTGGTGATTATGTACCATTCGTACTCTGGTTTAATTTTGTAGCCGGTTTCATATATCTGGTAGCAGGTGTTGGCATAGCCCTGCAGAAGCAGTGGTCAGTATGGCTCTCGCTGCTGATTGCAGGCTCCACACTGTTGATGTTTGCCGCACTGGGGATACATATATTCGCTGATGGTGCTTATGAAACCCGGACCGTTGCGGCCATGACACTGCGTTCAACAGTCTGGATGGTGATATCCATTCTGGTTTATCGCCAGCTGATGCACGGCTATCGCGGCAAATAGATAAAAAAGAGAATCACAGATGAAACAGATATTTAACTGGGTTCTTACCCATCCGAAATCGATTCTTCTTCTGCTACTGGTCGTGACAGGCATGGCAGCCAACCAGATGCGCCACATCTATATTGAGACCGATCTGGATGCGATGTTGCCGAAACATAGTGATGCCTACATCAACAAGCAGGTGCTGGAAGAGCGTTTTGGAGCCACCGACTCGGTCATTATCGGTATCATCAATGATGAAAAAGATGGTATCTATAACATGCGTACGCTGGCGCTTGTTCAGGAGCTGACCGACTGGCTGGGTGAGCAGCCTCTTTTTCGTACCTTGGCACTCAATGATTTGCTTTCACTGGCAACGATCAAGGATATTCGTGGTTCTGAGTATGGACTTGATGTTGAGAAGTTCATGGATGGTGTGCCCGAAAACCAGGCCCAGATCGATTACCTTAAAAAGCGTATGCATGAGTTCGGTGTTTATGAAGATGTGATCGTTTCAGCCGACGGCAGCGGCACCATCTTTGCTGTGCGGCCGATGCCTGATGCACGGCACACCTATGCTGAGATCTATGACCTTGTGAAAGCCAAGGTGGCAGAGATGGAAGCGCGGGGTGGCAGTGAGCGTTTCTTTATCTCCGGCCGCCCGGTGATTGAGGGTGTGTTTGGTGTCTATATGCCGGCTGAGATGAAGCGTATGCAGCCGATCATCATGGCCCTGCTGTTGCTGTTGCTCTATTTCTCTTTCCGTACAGCCCGCGGTGTACTGCTTCCCATTGTAGTGGTCCTGATGGCTGAGATCTGGACGCTGGGGACGATGGCTGCACTGGGTGCTCCGATCTACACCATTACCACCATGTTACCGATCCTGATCCTGGCCATAGGTATTGCTGATGCCGTGCACTTTCTCAGCCGTTAACGACTGCTGGCACATCATCAGGAGTATGCACATCGTAAAGAGCGGCTGGTTGAAGTGATGCATGAATTGTGGAAACCGTTGCTGATGACTTCAGTAACTACAGGTGCAGGTTTTTTATCGATGTTAGCTTCAGATTTGATACCTGTTCAGAATTTCGGACTATTTGCCGCCATAGGTAT
>WSZY01000071.1 GCA_013139875.1 Mariprofundaceae bacterium
CAAGCAGATCGGTAGAGGCCGACATCATTTTCGCAGCCTCTTCCGTTGTAATCTCTTTAACCCGCTTACGTGCCTCAGCGGCAAAATCCATTAATCCTTTTCCCATTATCTTCTCCTGTACCGGTACAACTTCATTTGCTTACCGTATTAGTTTAGTTAATCAAACCGTAAATGCGAAGCTCAAAATGCATCCCTGAATGTTGGATAGTTCAACTCAGGTAACAGCTCATCATGCATCAGTCGGTTAGAGACCCGTTTGCTGTCCCGAAAAAAGTCGAGCATGGTCGGGGAAAGTTCTTTTTCGCCCACTTCCGGTGAGAGTATCTGAGGCAGTGGTGCACCAATCAGTTGTGCCAGCTCGGTGACATAATCAGCATGAGATAATGGCTCATCATCCGCAACGCTCACAACCCGCCCTGCTCTCGGGTTTTTCATCGCAGCCATCAGCGTGGCGACAATATCATCCACATGAATACGATTGGACCAGTGCTCCGGCTGCCAACGAACAGCCCTGTAATTGCCTGACATCAATCGCGAAACAATATTGCGTTCAGGCCCATAGATTCCGGCGAGACGAAACACTTCGGCAGGCAGCCCGGAACCGAGCCACGCCTGCTCGGCCTTCAACCGTTCAACACCGCGTTCACTGGTGGGGTTGCATGGGAAAGACTCATCCACCCATGCGCCATTGGCATCGCCGTAAACACCAGTGGTGGATAGATATCCTGCCCATTTGAGATGAGACAGTTTCGGAGTAATTTTCGGCAACCATTGGAGTTGTGAGGCACGCATCCCCGATTCATCTCTCGTCAATGGAATCGAGTCCAGCAGGGCATCGCACTGCTGCAACAGTTCATCCGACAGGAACTCCGGTGACTCCACCACCACGGCATCAATACCCAAAGCCCGAAGCACCCCTGCCCGCGTTTCACTGCGTGTTGTTCCGGTTACCTTCATCCCTTTGACCAGAAACGATTTCGCCAGCTTTTCACCAACGTAACCGCAACCAAGAATCAACAGCTTGTTTATATTCATAAGAGGAAACTAGCACCATTCCAAATGAACGTTACTATTAATCTTATGCCATTTGATTTAGCTGTTATTGATCTCGACAACACCCTCTACGCCGCCGACTCCGGGGTGTTCGCCCGTATGGACAAGCGCATGACCGCTTATGTCGCCAATGAGTTGGGTGTGGACAGCAAGACAGCCGATGAACTGCGTCTGAAATACTGGAAAGAGTACGGCACCACGCTCAGAGGCATGATGCTGCATCACGGCATGGAGCCGGAGGGATTCCTGCATGACGTGCATGACATCAATGCCCATGAACTGCTGGAGAGGGACGATGCGTTGAACGAGGCACTGAATCGCCTGCCCGGCCGCAAGGTGATTCACACCAACGGCATCCGTGAACATGCCGAGCGGATTCTTGAAACACTCGGTGTACTGCATCACTTCGAGCGCATCTACGACATCCGCTTTAACAGCTACATCCCCAAACCATGCAAAGAGACACTGGCCATGTTGATTGAAGCGGAAGGTGTGGAACCTGAGCGCACACTGGTGGTGGATGACATGGCCGACAATCTGGCTGTTGCCACCGAACTTGGCTGCAGAACCGTCTGGATCAGCCATGAAACGAACCCGCAAACGGATGAAGGCAGATGGGATTACCACCTGCCTTCATTTCATCAGTTAACAGAAGCGTTAAATATAAAGCGTTAGGAGGAAGGAGGAGACAGTCGCCTCGCTCTTTTCCCCTCACTCCTTACATTTTTCTTACTGATTCATGCGATTAAAAAACTCGGCATTATTTTTGTTGCTGCCAAGCTTATCGATCAGGAACTCCATCGCATCCACCGAATTCATCGGTGAGAGAATCTTACGCAGCACCCAGACCTTCTGAAGATCATCAGGAGGTGTAAGCAGCTCCTCCTTACGCGTGCCTGAAGGTGCGATATCAATAGCCGGGAATACACGTTTATCAACCAGCTTACGCTCAAGCCTGATCTCCATATTGCCCGTACCCTTGAACTCTTCAAAGATCACTTCATCCATCTTCGAGCCGGTATCCACCAGTGCTGTTGCAATGATGGTCAGCGAGCCGCCATCCTCAATATTACGGGCTGCGCCAAAGAACCGCTTCGGACGATGCAGAGCATTGGAATCGACACCACCGGAAAGAATCTTGCCGGAAGAAGGCACCACCGTGTTATAGGCTCGAGCCAGTCGGGTAATGGAATCGAGCAGGATGATGACATCCTTGCCATGCTCGACCAGACGTTTCGCCTTCTCAATCACCATCTCGGCTACCTGTACGTGACGCTGAGCCGGCTCATCAAAGGTTGAAGATACCACCTCACCATTCACGGAGCGCTTCATGTCGGTCACCTCTTCAGGGCGCTCATCGATAAGCAATACAATCAATACCGCATCGGGATGATTGGCTTCAATGGAGTGTGCAATCGACTGCATCATCATGGTTTTACCGGTACGGGGTGGAGCCACCAGCAGGCCACGTTGGCCTTTACCGATTGGCGAAACCAGATCAATGATGCGTCCGGTCATATCTTTGTTGGTCGGATTCTCGATCTCCATATGAAGACGCTCATCCGGATAAAGCGGGGTCAGGTTGTCGAACAATACCTTGGTACGCGCATTTTCAGGGACTTCACCGTTGATTGCATCGACCGTTTT
>WSZY01000025.1 GCA_013139875.1 Mariprofundaceae bacterium
AAGAAAGAGCTGAAGGCTTATCTGCACAGGCTCGAAGAGGCCGAGAAGCGCGATCACCGCAAAATTGGCAGGGCACTGGAGCTGTTTCATCTGCAGGAAGAGGCACCCGGCATGGTTTTCTGGCATCCGAAAGGGTGGAGTATCTGGCAGGTGGTTGAGAGTGAGATTCGCAGGGTTATGCGGAACAACGGCTATCAGGAGATCAGGACTCCAGAGGTGGTTGATCGTAAGTTGTGGGAGAAATCCGGTCACTGGGAGAAGTTCCGTGACGACATGTTTACCACCAGTACCGATAACAGAGAGTATGCCATCAAGCCGATGAACTGCCCCTGTCATGTTCAGGTCTACAATCAGGCACTTCACTCCTACCGTGATCTTCCGCTGCGTCTGGCTGAGTTCGGTTCATGTCATCGCAACGAGCCCTCCGGCACACTGCACGGTTTGATGCGTCTGCGTAATTTTGTTCAGGATGATGCCCATATTTTCTGCACACCTGATCAGATTAACAGTGAAGTCGGCAATTTTATCGATCTTGTCTTTAAGGTGTACAAGTCCTTCGGTTTTGATGACATTATTATCTTCCTCTCTGATCGTCCTGAGAAACGGGTCGGAACCGATGAGCAGTGGGATAAGGCAGAGAGGGCACTGCATGAGGCACTTCAGGAGAAGGGACTGGAGTATGGTGAGAATCCGGGTGAAGGTGCATTTTATGGGCCGAAGATTGAGTTCTCCCTGAAAGACTGCCTGGGTCGTGTCTGGCAGTGCGGAACCATTCAGGTGGACTTCTCCATGCCGGGTCGCCTTGATGCCGAATATGTGGCTGAAGACAACACAAAACGGACACCTGTTATGCTGCACAGAGCAGTTCTGGGTTCCATGGAACGTTTTATTGGCATCCTGATCGAGCACCATGAGGGCAAGTTCCCGTTCTGGCTGGCACCGGTGCAGGCCATGGTCTGTAACATCTCTGAAAGTCAGGCCGAATATGTTCAGAACGTGACCGAAAAGATGGTTCAGGCAGGCTTCAGAGTGGAATCGGACTTGCGAAACGAAAAGGTCGGCTATAAAGTGCGCGCCCACACGCTGGCAAGGGTGCCGTTCATTTTGATCGTGGGTGACCGCGAACGGGATGAGGGAACGATTTCTGTACGTAGCAGAAGTGGTGAAAATCTGGGCACAATGCGTGTGGAAGATTGGCTTGAAGAGATGAAGGCTATGCAAATTGAATACCGATAGGGGGCTTGTATCGCTAAGAAAGAGTTAGCAATTAATCATGAGATTGAGGCGGCAGAGGTTCGTGTCATTGGTCATGATGGAGAGCAGATCGGTGTTGTAAAACTGGCGCAGGCCATTGCAAAAGCTGAAGCGGTTGGACTTGACCTGGTACTTATGTCACCAAATGCAAAGCCGCCAGTCTGTAAGATTATAGACTACGGCAAATATAAGTACGAACAGAGCAAGATGGCCAACGCGGCCAAAAAGAAGCAGCACGTCATCCAGATTAAAGAGGTGAAAGTGCGTGCAAGTACAGATCAACATGATCTGGATGTGAAGCTTAAGAGAGTTGTTAAATTCCTTGAGCAGGGTAATAAAGTGAAGTTGAGCGTCCGTTTCCGTGGACGTGAAATGGCTTACACAGAGCGTGGTGCGGATCAGTTGAAGCACATCGCTGAAGAAGTTAAAGAGTTGGGTAAACCGGATAAAATGCCGAAGCTGGAAGGCCGGCAGATGATTATGATCCTGAACCCATTGAAGAAGTAACAGGAAGGTAAAGAAGTTATGCCTAAAATGAAGTCAAACAGTGGTGCTGCGAAACGCTTTTCAAAGACCGGAACCGGTAAGTGGAAACGCAACAACGCTTTTGGTAATCACATTCTGACCAAGAAGTCGCCTAAGCGTAAACGCAATATCCGTGGTACGGAAATTGTTGCTCCGGCTGATGTGAAGTCCCTGAACCGTCTGGTTCCTGGCCGCTGATTTCTGGTTGTAGGTTTATAGGAGAATAAGATGCCTAGAGTAAAATCCGGCGTACAGGCGCACGCTCGTCATAAGAAAGTTATCAAGGCAGCCAAGGGCTACCGTGGTCGCCGTAAAAACTGCTTCCGCGTAGCAACCCAGGCGGTCGATAAGGCACGCCAGTACGCGTATCGTGATCGTAAAGTTAAAAAACGTGATTTCCGCAGTCTGTGGATTGTACGTATCAATGCTGCTGCACGTGAGCATGGCCTGAGCTATTCCCGTTTCATGAACGGGCTGTCACTGGCCGGTATTGAACTGGATCGTAAGGTTCTGGCAGATATCGCAGTACGTGATACAGATGGTTTTGCGAAGCTGGCAGAAACAGCTCGCGCAAAGATTCAGTAAATAACACTATTCCGGTTTCGGCCGGTTACAGGTGATAATGAAATCGAAGGCAGGGCTGTTCGCAGCTCTGCCTTTTTGTTTTTTTTAGATACGGTTAGGGAGATATCTCCTATGCTTTGAACACAATTCCTCTGAGTGGATTGTGTTGTATGAATATAGCCTTGCCACTAAAGTCACGGGGTTGTTTGGGTGAGCAGATTATTAGGGAGTTGCTATGAGCGAGATTGACGCGCTGAAAAAGCAGTTAGATGGCCTGCAGCAGGAAGCGCTGGCTGCTTTTGCGACAGCCACCGATATAGCTGGTCTGACCGGGCTTCGGGTGCGTTACCTTGGCAAAAAAGGTTCGCTGACCGAAGTGTTGAAAGGTGTCGGCAGGCTCTCCCCTGAAGAGCGACCTGTTATTGGCCAGAGTGTCAATGTCGTGAAGCAGGCTCTTGCCAATGCACTGAATGAGGCAGAGGCAGCACTGAACGCAGTTGAAAGCCAGCAGCGTATTGAAGCCGAACGCATTGATGTAACACTTGCCGGGCGAAGCCGGCCCCGTGGCTCTATTCACCCTGTTCAGGCAGGCCTTGATGAGATGACCGCTATATTCACCCAGATGGGCTTCGATATTGCTGAAGGGCCTGAGATTGAAAATGAGTTTCATAATTTTGATGCGCTGAATATCCCGCCTGAACATCCGGCGCGAGCCATGCACGACACTTTTTTCCTGAAAGAGTTCGGCGATGAACCGATGCTGCTTCGTACCCATACATCTCCGGTACAGATCCGTGCGATGAAACGTTTTCTGGCAGAGGGGGATGAGCCGCCTCTTGCTGTTGTGGCACCGGGCCGCGTTTATCGCTGTGACTATGATGTGACGCACTCGCCGATGTTTCATCAGGTTGAGGTGTTTAAGGTGGATCATGATGTCTCCCTGGCACATCTCAAAGGTGTGCTGAAACATTTTCTTTCGGCTTATTTTGAAAAAGATCTGCCGATCCGCCTGCGCCCTCACTATTTCCCGTTCACTGAGCCTTCTGCCGAAGTTGATGTTGGCTGTGTGTTCTGTTCAGGAAAAGGGTGTCGTATCTGTAAGGGAAGCGGATGGCTCGAGGTTCTGGGCTCCGGCATGATTCATCCGAATGTATTAACATCCGTAGGCATAGATTCAGAGGAGTTCTCCGGCTTTGCATTCGGGCTTGGTGTGGAACGTCTGGTGATGCTGAAACAGGGAATTCCCGATCTGAGGCTGTTCTTTGAAAATGA
>WSZY01000047.1 GCA_013139875.1 Mariprofundaceae bacterium
GCCTATGACTCACCTGTTGATTTCTATGTTCAGAAACTGGCGGAGGGGGTCGCCATGATTGCGGCTGCCTTCTACCCCAACAAGGTTATTTTCAGGATGTCCGACTTCAAATCGAACGAGTATGCCAACCTGCTCGGTGGCAGGCAGTTTGAGCCCGTGGAAGAGAATCCGATGATCGGCTTCCGGGGTGCATCCCGTTACTACTCTGATGCCTTCAAGGAGGCATTTGCACTGGAGTGCCAGGCGATGCGCATGGTGCGTGAAGCCAAGGGGCTGAAAAATGTACGTTTAATGATCCCCTTCACCCGCACCCCTGATGAGGGCAGGAAGGTTCTGGCAGAGATGGAGAAGCATGGTCTCAAGCGTGGTGAGGACGGGCTTGAAATCTATGTGATGTGTGAAATCCCGGCCAATATCATTGCTGCTGATGCATTCCTCGACATCTTCGATGGTTTCTCGATCGGCTCCAACGACCTGACCCAGCTCACCCTGGGTGTAGACCGTGATTCGGAGCTGGTTGCACATGTCTTTGATGAGCGCCAGCAGCCGGTTCTGGATATGCTCAGCATGGCCATCTCCGCCTGCAAGCGGCGCAACAAATATATCGGCATCTGTGGTCAGGCACCCTCTGACTACCCTGAAGTTGCCGAATTTCTTGTGCGCGAGGGTATTGAATCGATCTCACTGAATCCCGATTGCGTACTCGCAACCACCATGCAGATTCTGGAGGTGGAGAAGGATATCTTCTCAAAGATGGAAGACCCGGCCTAGCCCTGCCCGCAGCTTCAAATTTGACACGCACGCTCTGACTGCTTACGTTGATAGGTTCCTAACTACTTGGAAGGAAGGTCTATTTTTTGAAAAACAGCCATGAATCTGTCAAATATGCAGCTAACCGGACTATTTAATGTCTGCGACTGAACCTGCTCCGCTTCCCGGAACCGCCGGACAACCCCGCATATGGGCTGTTGGTGGCGGCAAGGGCGGAGTCGGTAAAAGCTTTATTGCGGCCAACCTGGGGCTGGCACTGGGCAAGCAGGGAAAACGCGTTGTCCTTGTTGACCTGGATCTGGGAAGTGCCAATCTGCATACATGCCTCGGCATGTCCGGTTCCGGCAGAACCCTCTCTGACTATCTGACCGGAGAGATCAGCGATATCAATGATCTGGTCAGTAAAACCGAAGTAGACCATATCGGCATGATCAGCGGTGCGGCTGACAACCTTCAGATTGCCAACCTTAAACATTTCCAGAAAGCAAAACTTCTGCGCAACCTGAAAAACATCAATGCAGACTATGTCATCCTCGACCTTGGTGCAGGTACAGGATTCAATACGCTGGACTTTTTTGTGCAGGCGGATCGCGGCCTGATCTCTGTTACGCCTGACCCGACTTCCATTGAAAATACCTACCGCTTTCTGAAGTGTGTATTTATGCGCAAACTGCACTCTGCCCCGCCGGAAACAAAGATGCTGATGAACAAGGTGCTGACACAGCGGCAGCAGGATGGGGAGAAAACCCGGTCACTGGCAGCCTTTCTCTCCATTATGGATGGACTGCACCCTGAATATGCGCCCGAACTGCGTGACAGCCTCGCATCGCTGCAGCTGCATCTGATCGTCAATCAGGTTCTTGAACCCCGTGATACCGAACTCGGGCATGCCATGCAGATGACCTGCAACAAATACTTCGCCTCAGAGGTCGATTATCTGGGTTATCTGCATCACGATAAGCTCGTGCTTCAATCACTGCGGCAGCGAAATCCTTTTATTACAGCCTATCCGCAATCAAGGAATGCGGTTCATATGGAGCATATGGCCTCCTCGCTCATCTCTCTGGATGAGAACTGATCGGCATAAACTGCCGGCTTTTAAACCAATGAACAGAGAAAAAGAGCGCACTTCTCCTGACTACTACACACTGTTTCAGATCTCCCCTGAAGCCAGCAGGATCGATATCATCAATGCCTATCGTCATGCCAAGCTTGCGTATCAGCAGGATTCGCTCGCAATCTATTCACTCTTTTCCGAACAGGAGCTGGAGCAGATTCAGAGAGAGGTTGAAGAAGCATACAGTGTACTTTCCGATCCGGAAAAACGGCGTAACTACGATGCGCTGCAGCTGCAAACCGGCAACCATGCGAAGCTCTCCCCCCTGCTGGGAGAAAATGTTATCCCCCTGCACAAACAGAAGAGTGATCACTCCCGCCATGCCGGGCCTGAGCAGAACAGCGGAGAGCGTGACACCTACTCCGGTGAGGCACTGAGAGAGGCCAGAGAGGCGAAAAGCATCACCCTCGAATATATTGCCCAGCACACAAAGATTTCAAAGCGCTACCTTCAGGCCATCGAAGATGAAGATCGTGAAAATTTCCCTGAAACGGTCTATCTGAAGGGGTATCTGCGGCAATACGCCGGTAAAATCGGAGTTGATCCGGATGAAACCGTGCAGCGTTACCCGCCACTGGCCGGACAGGAAGAGAAATAACAATCGTTTGAAACCCTGACAGATAAAAAAGGCTCTAACCCCTGCCGTGAATGCCCTGTCAGTTTCTAAAACTATCTGCTATATTCCTGAAAAGGTGTTGTACAACTGAAGATGGTAAGAGGTAACCAATGAATGAACTATCGAAAGATGCCGGAGTTCTCGCAGTACTGTTGCAGAGGCTGGAAAAAGAGAGGCTCCCAATCGCACTGACATTAAAGGAAAAGGTCGATAGTGGTGAAACACTTGGCGATTCAGATCTCGCCTTTCTCGAAAAGGTGCTTTCCGATACCAACAGAATCAAACCACTTATTAAACGCCATCCCGAGCATCATTCACTGGCTGCAAAAATGATCAGTCTCTACTCTGAAATTACAAAAAAAGCCGTAGAGAATGAAAAGAGAGCATAAAGAGACTCCCGGATAACTAAACACGGTCCAAAATTCCGGGGAGACATTACCTGACTGTTCTTTTTCTTAATATAAAAGCACCCACGTTCCGTAAATGCTTAATTTATATAGTGCTCCGGAAGTGTTTGGATGCCCGCCGCTTCAGGGAGCCCTGGTCGTGCCGGTGACCCCGGCAGTCAGAATGAAGCGCATCGCCTCT
>WSZY01000011.1 GCA_013139875.1 Mariprofundaceae bacterium
GCTGATCAAGTATGGATTGATCAGGGACACTAAATTTTTCACCTATCTTGAAGAACATATCGGGGAGCTTCTGGCACTGGATTCCGAAGTTGTCTCTCAAGTTATTCTCACATCGTGCCGTCACAAGACCGAAGTGGTGGTGGCTGATGAGACCGAACAGGGTATAAGGGCACTGCTGAACCTTGGCCATACATTTGGCCATGCCATCGAGTCGATGACCCATTACAGTGAGTATCTGCACGGTGAGGCAGTTGCTCTGGGAACACTCATGGCTGTCCGCCTCTCCCATATGCTTGGCCACACCTCTGAGAACCTTGAGCCACGTATTCAGCGTCTCTATGAGGCAGCGGGCCTGCCCGTCACTATCCCCCCATTCACAGCAGATCAGTGGCTTGATGCCATGGGGCACGATAAAAAGAGTGTTGGCAATAGAATCCGGTATATCCTTCTCAGAGAGATCGGAGATGCTTTTATTGCTGAAAACGTATCCGACGGTGACATCCGCAGTTTGATTGAGTCATTTCAATAAAAAAAGCGGCCCGTTTTCCGGACCGCTTCTCCAATTTCGTGACGTTGCAGTTAGTCGTCGCCACCCAGCATGCCGAACATAACAAGCAGATTCTGAAACAGCAGAAAGACGTCAAGATAGAGCGTCAGTGCTGCAGAGATATACTCACTGCTTGGATAGTCACGCAGTATGTTTGATGTGTCATAGAGGATAAAGGCTGAGAACAGCAACACACCCATACCGCTGATAGCCAGCTGAACAGTTCCGGATTCAAAGAAGAAATAGTTGGAGAGACTCAGCACAATCAATGTAATCAGCCCTGTCCAGACAAAACCTTTCAGGAATGAGAAGTCTTTTCGTGAATAAAAGACATAGCCTGTGAGAGCTACAAACGAAACAGCAGTGGTCATGAATGCCTGGGTAACCAGCATGCCGGATTTGGCGGAGACCATAGCGACCAGTGGCGCAATTGCCATGCCTGTAAGGGCACCAAAGCCAAGCAGTGCGGCGAAGTTGATTCCGGCCATATGACGCACAGCCTGAACCACAAAAATACCGCCAATCATGGCGAAGAGCATCATAAATGGATGTTCATATGGAAAAGCAAGCCCCATTGAGAAATAGGCACCGGCGCTGCCTGCTGCAATGCAGAGGGCAAGCATGCCATAAGTTTTTCCTAGAAACGCGATTCGGGCATCGGTCTGGATGACCGAAGCTGTTATGGTTGATTGCATAAAAGACCTCTCGATTGATTTATAAATATTTGTGCGAATGTGCATGCTCTCTGGTCATGCGTCAAGGCAGGTGATGTTTGTCGGGGTGGATAACTTCAGCATCAATAATGGTTTCACCGCCTGCACTCCTGTTTGATAGCTGAGCAGCAATAAACTTCTGCCCCAGCCAGTTTCGAATCCATGGTAGCAGCAGTAGAAAACCGATGAAATCAGTAATAAAACCGGGAATAAACAGCAGCACACCCGATATGGCAATCATAATACCATGCAGCATCTGCTCGGCGGGTGGCTGGCCCCGGTCTACGAGTTCTTTAGCCTGAAGAAGCGTGCGCATGCCCTGGTGACGAACAAGAATGCCTCCCAGCGCTGCTGTCAGAAGACATAGCGCGATGGTTGAGAAACCGCCAATACCGGAACCCACCTCAATCAGAAGATATAGCTCTGCCAGCGGAAGAAGAATAAAGAGTGCAAAGAAAAATTTAAGCATGGTGAATATATGGGGTCATAAGAGAGTGATTACAACCCCTTTCTTCCTATTGATGAGATGGCGAGTGTGGCCAGTGTTATGATTCCGCTCCGCATGGCCTCCTCATCAATGTCAAAACAGGGGTGGTGCAGTGAATAACGGGTCGATGGCCCGCTGCCTGTTCCGAGTCGTATCAGGCACCCCGGAACATGCTGTAGAAACTCTGCAAAATCCTCTCCACCCATGGAGGGCTGGTCAATTTCTATCACGTTTGTATCCGGGGAGAGCAGCGAAATATTCCGGCGAACCTCTTCAATAACAGCGGGGTCATTTTTCAGCATTGGTGTGGCATGGCGCATATGAAAACTGGCGGTCGCTCCCCATGTCTCAGCCGTTTGTCGAATAATATGATCCATGCGGGTTCTGATCTCTTCATGCGTCTTAACGTTCAGGCTTCGGACTGTGCCGGAAAAGCAGGCCTTTTCAGGAATTACATTTGCAGCATGGCCTGCGTTGATCTGACCAATAGTCAGAACAGCCGGATGTATCGGGTCGACCTGTCGGCTGATAATATGATGCAGAGCCTGAATGATGTGACTGGCAATCAGGATAACATCAATGCACTCATGCGGGCGTGCAGCATGTCCGCCATGGCCGGTCAGCTCGACTTCAAACATATCAGCTGCTGCGCACATTGCGCCGCTTTTCAGGCCGATGCTTCCTGATGGCAGGTACGGGTAGACATGCAGTGCGTAGATACGCTCTGCATCAAGCCCTTCAAGCACGCCATCCTTTAACATGGCTGCAGCACCCTCGGTAGTCTCTTCTGACGGCTGGAAGAGGGCTGCAACATTATGCGGGATCTCCGGGTTAAGCCTGGAGAGCATCATCATGGTACCGAGAAGCATGGCTGTGTGTGCATCATGGCCACAGCTATGAGAGACACCATCAACAGATGATGCATAGTCACACTGCTTACCATCCTGAATCGGAAGTGCATCCATATCTGCACGGAGAAGAATCGTTCCCCCTGTTTTACGGGGCAGGAGTCTGGCCAGCAGGCCATGGCCGCCGATGTTCTCACGAATGTCACAACCAAGTGCTCTGCACTGCTTTGCAACAAACTCAGCCGTTTTCTTCTCCTCTCCGGAGAGTTCTGGGTTTTTGTGCAGGTGCCGGCGGACAGCAATGGTCTCTGCCATTACTTTATCGGCAGCGGTTTGCAACATTTCAGCTGTAATCGTCATATTCAGCTCCAGCCATCCTCTTGATACATCCGGTGTACAACGCTATTGAGGTCATTGGTTTGATGGAAAATCCTTCGCTGACGCGAAGCTCCATCACCATGCTGTTGCCACGCTTTCAGGCGCTCCTCAACAATGTTTAGATCTTTCGGGTCGGCTCCGCATCCTGCCAGCCACTCTATCCGTCTGCCAAGCCAGAGAAGCAGAGAAACAGGCTCTTCGGTAACGGGGTCGATAATATCAGCCTGCATACCATATCGGCAGGCTCTCCAGCGGTTTTCCCTGATCAGTGAAGGGTGAACCCTGACTTCAGCCGGCTCACTGTTTGCAGCTGCAATGACCTCGGAACGTACATAGGCAATATAGGCGGCCGTATCGGCCTTTGTTGCAGGCATATCACCAATACGTACCTCCAGCGTGCCGAAGTCGGGATGCGGACGCATCTCCCACCAGATATCTCTGACAGAATCGATACTTCCCGTAGCCATGAGCCGGCCGGCACAGTGTTCAAAATCTTTCCAGTCCTTGAAGTAAAATGGCATACCACCCTGACTCAAC